>JACSRR010000065.1 GCA_014879635.1 Ignavibacteriaceae bacterium
AGATGTGTATAAGAGACAGGGGATAACTGCCGCTTCATTAGGGTTATTGCTAAAAAACAGGGGATATACAGTAACAATCCAAAAGTTTGACCCTTATATTAATGTTGACCCCGGTACTATGAACCCTTATCAGCACGGAGAAGTTTATGTGACGGACGACGGAGCCGAAACTGACCTCGATTTAGGGCATTATGAACGGTTTTTAGATGTTAATATGAGTAAACAGAATAACACTACTACAGGGCAAATTTATTACGATGTTATTCAAAGGGAGAGACGGGGTGAGTTTTTAGGAGAAACTGTTCAAGTAATACCGCATATTACTGATGAAATTAAAAAAAGAATGACCCGGTTAGGTGAAAGTGGTGATTATGATATTGTTATTACAGAAATTGGCGGTACTGTTGGCGATATTGAAGGGCTTCCTTTCTTTGAAGCTGTTAGGCAGTTATTGGTTGATCTCGGGAGAAAAAACACAGTTTGCATCCATGTAACTTATGTCCCGTTTATTGATTCGGCAGGCGAACTTAAAACTAAACCAACTCAGCACTCGGTTAAAGCACTACAAGAATTAGGAATTCAACCCGACTTTTTAGTGTGCCGCTCAGCCCAATCTTTAGATCCCGAAATAAGAAAGAAATTAGCATCATTTTGCAATGTAGAACAGAAAGCTGTTATTTCTGCTCATGATTGCAGTTCCATTTATGAAGTACCCTTAGTATTACATAATGAAAAAATTGATAGCTTAGTTACAAAAAGATTAAAATTAAACGATATTAAAACAAATCTTACTATTTGGAAAGATTTTGTTAAACAAATTAAAAATCCTGTTAAAGAAGTAGAAATTGCTTTAGTCGGTAAATATGTCGGCTTAAGCGATGCGTATAAGAGCATTATTGAAGCGTTTGTTCACGCAGGTGCAGAAAACAAAGCACATGTAAAAGTGAGATGGGTTGACGCAGAAGATTGCGAAAAAAAGGACATTAATGAATTACTTTCAGGCGTTTCGGGAATATTAGTTCCGGGAGGGTTTGGAAACCGTGGCATCGAAGGAAAAATTAATTCTATTCAATATGCACGGGAGCATGAAATTCCGTTTTTCGGGATTTGTTTGGGAATGCAATGTGCAATAATAGAATTTGCAAGAAATGTTTGCAAAATTAAAAGTGCGCACAGTTCTGAATTTAAGAAAAGAAGTTCGGCGGTTATTTCTTTAATGTCAGAGCAGAAAAGTATCAAGAATCTTGGTGGTTCAATGCGTTTAGGTGCGTATGATTGTAATATTCAACCCGGAACACTTGCTGCAACGGCGTACGGAAATTTATCGATTTCAGAAAGACACAGGCACAGATACGAAGTAAATAATGATTATAGAAAAATACTTGCCGAAAACGGTTTAATTTTTAGCGGACTTTCACCTTCAGGGTTGTTGGTTGAAATGATTGAAATAAAGAATCATCCTTGGTTTGTTGCTTGTCAATTTCATCCGGAGTTAAAGAGCCGTGCAACAAAGGCTCATCCGTTATTTAGAGATTTTATTAAGGCTGCTTTAGTTTTCAAGTATCCGGAGAAAAAATAATTTTATCAGTAGCATTACAATGAAGATTGCTGTATTTGTTTCCGGAAGAGGGACAAATTTAAATGCGATATTAAACTCGCCGCTTTGTAAAGATGAGATAGAAGTGTATTTTGTTGTTAGCGATAAAGCTAATCCGCCTGCATTTGAAATTGCACAGGAGCACGGTATTATAACTTACTCGCTTTCAAAAAAAGATAAAATGAACAGTTTTAGTTTTGATGAATTAGGTAAAATATTTCTAGATACCGGAATTGAATTAATTGTTTTAGCGGGTTTTTTGAAGCTAGTTCCGGAAAGTTTTATCAATCTCTTTGAAAAGAAAATTATTAATATACACCCGGCATTACTTCCTAAATACGGAGGTAAAGGAATGTACGGAATGAATGTACATAAAGCTGTTTTTGAATCGGGTGATAAAATTAGCGGTGCAACAGTTCATTTTGTTAATCCACATTATGACGAAGGTTCAATAATCCAATCAGAAATTGTGGATATTTCGGGAGCACAGAATCCCGAAGAGGTGGCAGCACTTGTTTTAAAATCGGAGCATACCCTGCTCCCAAAGGTAGTTTCAAAATTTAAAAACGGGGAATTGTTTAATAAATAAACAATCACAATTTAGTTAAAGGTAAGAATTGAAAAAGTTTGCCCTCATTAGCGTTTTTGATAAAACGGGCATTTTAGAATTTGCAAGAAAAATAAATGGTTTAGGCTATCATCTTTTAGCTACAGGTAAAACCGGTGAATTATTAAAAGCAAAAGGTTTAGATGTAACCGAAATTAAAGATTATACCGGATATGAAGAAATTTTGGACGGAAGAGTAAAAACCTTGCACCCCAAAATTTTTGGCGGAATTCTTAACAACAGAAATGATGATGCTGAAACAATTAACAAGTATGGTTTAGATAATATTGAAATTGTATGCGTTAATTTATACCCTTTTGAAGCTGTTGTTTCGGTTGCCGGTGTTTCTGAAGATGAAGTCATTGAAAATATAGATGTCGGCGGTGTTTCACTTATTAGAGCCTCCGCAAAAAATTACAAGCATGTAAATATAATTACTCACCACAGTCAGTACAATCGTTTTGTGAGTGCATTAGAAAAAGGTGAGAATGATGAAATCTACCGTAAAAAGCTAGCTGTAGAAGCATTCAAGTTAACTTCTTCTTATGACCTGCTCATATCAAAGGTGTTTTCTTCAAGGGGAGGAAAAATTGACGAGGTTTTCACAGACTATAAGGAGTTAACAGAAACTCTCAGATATGGTGAAAACCCACATCAGCAGGCATTCTTATTTGGTGATTTTTATTCTTATTTTGAAAAAATTCACGGTAAAGAGTTATCTTATAATAACATTACTGATTTAATTGCCGGGGCAGAACTTGTTTCGGAATTTACAGACCCTGCAGCCACAATTATTAAACACACTAATCCTGCCGGTGTAGCTTGCGGGTTCACTATTCACGAAGCGTATTTAAAAGCTTTAGAATCAGACCCCGTATCAGCTTTTGGAGGTATAGTGTGCTTCAACAGGCAGGTAGATGTTGAAACTGCTAAAACTTTAAATGAGATTTTTTTAGAATTGATTGTTGCTCCCGGTTATAACCCCGATGCATTAGAAATTCTTAAAACAAAAAAACAACGAAGATTGATTATAAGTAGAAAGTCTATGTCGGATGTCAAGTTTAATGTTAGAAGTGTTCCGGGGGGTTATTTAATGCAAACACGGGATATGTCAAAAGCGGATATTAAACTTTCACAGAATGTAACAATATTTAAACCAGTTAATTCTGAAGTTATCGATCTTGAATTTGCATGGCAAGTTGCAAAACATGTTAAATCTAATTCAATAGTTTTTGCCAAAAATAGACAAACCGTCGGAATCGGAGCAGGTCAAGTTTCAAGAATAGATTCCGTAAAAATTGCAGGATTCAAAGCAGAGAAATTCGGTTTCGATTTAAAAGGTGCCGTTGCCGCTTCCGATGCTTTTTTCCCGTTTGAAGACAACATTAAAGAGCTTCAAAAATTGGGTATATCCGCTATTGCTCAACCGGGTGGTTCTGTTAGAGATAGCGAAGTAATTAAAGCTGCTGATGAAGCAGGTATTTCTATGATTTTTACCGGCATAAGACACTTTAAACATTAAAGGCTAAATATGGGTTTATTTGATTTATTTTCGGCAGATATCGCAATGGACTTGGGTACTGCTAATACACTTATTTATTTAAAAGGCAAGGGAATTGTTCTTAACGAGCCTTCAATTGTTGCGTTTGATAAAACTACTAAAAGAATTATGGCTTTAGGAAATGAAGCCAAAGAAATGATGGGTAGAGAGCATAGAGATATTAAAATTACAAGACCTATGCGTGATGGCGTAATTGCCGATTTTGAAATTGCTGAAGGGATGATTAGAGCATTTATTAAAAAAGTAACTTCCGGTGTTTCTTCAAGCAGAAGAGTAGTTGTTGCAGTTCCGAGCGGTGTTACTGAAGTTGAAAAAAGAGCAGTTAGAGACAGTGCAGAGCATGCCGGGGCTAAAGAAGTGCATTTAGTTTCTGAACCCATGGCTGCCGCTATTGGTATAGGTATTGATGTTCATGCTCCCAAAGGTAACATGATTATTGATATTGGTGGTGGCACTACTGAAATTGCAGTGATTGCTTTATCCGGAATTGTGGTTGAAGAATCAATCAAAATTGCCGGTGACGAGATGAACAATGCTATTACTCAACTTTTAAAGAAAAACCACAGTATTCTTATCGGAGAAAAAACCGCAGAGGCCATTAAATGCGAAGTAGGTTCGGCTTTTCAGCTTAACGAAGAATTAATTATTCAGGTAAAAGGAAGAGGATTAGTTGACGGTATTCCGAAAACTGCCGAAGTTTCATCCGTAGAAATAAGAGAAGCTTTAAATATTACCGTTACTCAAATATTAGATGCTTTAAGAAAATTACTTGAAAGAACCCCTCCCGAACTTTCTGCTGATATTTTAGATAGAGGCGTTATGCTTACCGGCGGCGGTGCATTGCTCAAAGGCTTAGACGAAAGAATAAGACTTGAAACTAATATGCCTGTTCATATTGCCGAAGACCCCCTCACTGCAGTTGTTAGAGGTACCGGTAAAATTATAGAAAACTTAAATGAATACTCAAGGGTTCTAATCCGTAATAGAAGATATTAAACATTTGTAATGATTGAGTTCGCTAAAAAGCTTTTTTTATCATTAAAGCACTATTTTTTGCTCCTCTTTCTTTTGCTTGCTGCTTCTTTTTTTATGTCCGTTTCTGAGATGCAAGGCGTGCAAGGAGTTCGAAAACTTGCATTTGCCTCTTACTCTTTCTTCACTAATTCATTACTTTCGGTAACTAACTTTTTTGTTCCGACAACCGAAATTGAATCAATTAAGCTCAAGAACGCCGAACTCATGCTTGAAAACAACAGGTTGAGAGAGCTAATGGTACAAAACGAAGAACTTAAAGCTCTACTGGGCTTTAAAGATACTACTTCTTTTGATCTTGAACCTGCGTATGTTACTTCCCGTTTTTTATCGAACGAGCAAGTTAATTTTACTATTAACAAAGGTACGGGCAGTGGTTTAAAGGTTGGTATGCCTGTTATAACAGGTAAAGGATTTGCAGGAATAATTACGGAAGTTACTTCTTACTCTTCAAATGTTCAAACAATCAAAAATTATGATTTAAAACTTGTTGTTAGAAATGACAAAGGCAAGTACTCCGGAATTATGAAATGGATTAACGGGAAGTTACTCGTAAAAAATTTACCAAAAACGGCTCAAATTGAGAGGGGAGATAGAATTATAACTTCACCCGAGAGTTCAATTGTAGGTTTTCCGGTTGCTGTTGGTTATGTCAAAGAAATTATTGACCCTGAAAAGGGGATGTTTAATGATATTGTATTGATTCCGGCTGTTGATGTTGACAGAATTGATTATGTTTTTGTAATAAAACAGGTTTATTCGAAAAAAAGAGGCGGTTTTGAGTTAAATTATTTTAATAGAAATGAATAAATACAAATCAATACTAATATACTTATTAGTTTTTAGTGTCTTCATTTCACTTCAAACAGTTCTTGTACCACTAATAAGTGTGGGCTCTTTTTCTCCTGATTTTCTTTTGATTTTTGTTGTATATTTGGGAGTAATGAGAGGTCATATTTGGGGAAGTACCGCAGGATTTATTACAGGGTTATTTTTTGATTTAATTTCCGGATATTTACTCGGAAGTTCTGCATTTTCTAAAACACTAAGCGGATTTGTAGCCGGTTATTTTTACAATGAAATAAAAAGTGTTCAAATAATTAAGTCGGTAACTTTTGTTTTGATTGTTTTTTTGTGCAGTTTAATAAATTTTTCAGCATTTGCGTTATTTACCGGTTTTGATTCGGTATCAAGTTTGCCCGTATTATTGTTTGACCAAGCGTTACCCCCGGCAGTTTACACCTCTTTGATTACATTGATATATATATTTATTGTTCCGAAAAGCAGCGGTGATTACATAAAATGACATTAGAAAAATTACACAGAAAAAGTATTCTCACATTTTTTGTGACTTCGGTTTTCTTCGTATTTATTTTTAGATTGTTCTATATGCAGATAATATCACAACAGAGATATGAAGAAAGATCGAGTGATAACAGCGTTAAAGCTATTGTTCAAACCCCATTCAGAGGCGTGTTTTATGATAGAAATTTAAAACTTCTTGTTGAAAATATGCCAACTTACTCTACTCGTGTTACACCTGCTGATTTTGACACCAAAAATATTCCTCTTCTTGAAGTAATATTAAATTTACAACCGGGTACTATACAAAGAATTTTAGACGCTAATAAGTTATACTCAAAATATATTCCGGTCAGAGTAAAAAAAGGGTGCACTTCAGAAGAGGTAGGGCTATTAGAAGAGAACTCACACCGTTTAGAAGGTGTTGATTATGTGATTGATATTCAAAGAGGATACTCAGAAAATGTTAAAGCTTCTCATATTTTTGGGTATTTGAGAGAAATAGGACAAAAAGAACTTGAGAGAGATAGCGGTAAGTATTATATTCTTGGAGACCAAATTGGTTTTATAGGTTTGGAAAAAAAATATGAAGAGTTTCTAAGGGGTGAGAAGGGTTATCAATATACTTTGGTTGATTCAAGAAGAAGAACTATCGGCAAGTATAAAGACGGAACCGCCGATGTACAATCTTCAAAGGGAAAAGATTTAGTTCTTTCACTTGACTCAAAAGCCCAATCTGTTGCCGAACAAGAGTTAATAGGGAGAAGCGGCGCAGTTGTGGCTATTGAACCGAAAACAGGAGAAATTCTTGTTTTAGCCAGCGCTCCCGATTATGACCTCTCAGAATTTTCTGATGTTCTTAATCCCGAATACTTGAGAAATCTTCAAGCCGATAAACTTAAACCTCAATATAACAGGGCAACACTCTCTACTTTTCCGCCCGGCTCAACATTTAAAGTTCTATGTGCATTGGCAGGGCTTGAAATGGGAGCAATAACTTTAAATTCTACTCTACCCTGTTCCGGCGGATTTACATTCGGAAGATTTTTTAAATGTCACGGAGCACACGGTGCTGTCGGAATTGCTTATTCGATTGAACAATCATGTAACACTTTCTATTACCAACTTATATTCAAGATTGGTTTAGACCGTTTACACGATTTCGCCAAAAAATTCGGAATAGGTGTTAAAACGGGAATAGATCTTTTAGAAGAATCTTCGGGATTGATTCCTAATGAAGAATACTATATAAAGAGATACGGGAAAGATTGGCCGAGGGGTATTTTAGTTAGTTTGGGTATAGGTCAGGGCGAAATTAGTTTAACTCCGCTTCAATTAGCACACTCTACGGCTTTGATTGCAAATAACGGTAAAGGTTTTGAACCGCATGTAGTAAAAGGTTATTTGGATGAAAACAAAAACTATGTTCCGTTTCAGTTCAAGGAAATAGACACAGAGGTTAAACAAGAGAATATAGATATAGTTAAATACGGGATGTTTTTAGTGGTTGAAGGTAATGGAACCGCAACAAATATCAGGACCCCGGGCATTCAAATTGCCGGTAAAACGGGTACGGCACAAAACCCACACGGAAATGACCACTCTTTGTTTATTGCATTTGCACCTTATGAAGATCCTCAAATTGCTATTTCGGTTATAGTAGAAAATGCGGGTTATGGTTCTGCAGCTGCTGCTCCGCTTGCTCAAAAAGTGATTGCGGCTTATTTAGAAAGTGTAGGATACAAAAAAGATGATATAAAAATAGCGGTGATGCAATAATGAAAATCGGAAATAAATTAGCAGTTAAATTTGATTTTTACATTTTTGGATGTGTTTTAGTGTTGATTGGGTTCGGTTTAGCAGCTATTTATAGCTCCACTTTAACAAATTCATTTGCTGCCGGAAACTTTCAGAAACAATTGATCTCCTTTTTTGTGGCATTATCTGCGTTATATGTTTTTTATTTAATTCCTTATTCTTTTTATAAGTCATTATCTATTCCGATATATGTTTTTTCTATTGCATTACTGATTCTGGTACTTCTTATCGGAAAAACTATTGGGGGTGCAAAAAGTTGGATAGCCTTAGGACCTTTCAGTTTTCAGCCTGCCGAATTTGCAAAGTTGGCAACACTGATTTCATTAGCAGCTTTCCTTGCAAGAGAATCTACTAATATTGAATCTGTTAAAGATGTCGTTATTGCGCTTTTAATAGGCTTAGTTCCTGTTGCCCTTATTCTCAAAGAACCGGACTTAGGAAGTTCTTTCATTTTTATGGGAATGATTTTGACACTATTATTTTGGAAGGGTATTACACCATTCGGGTTATTTTTAGTGCTTAGTCCTGCTATTGTAATGGTTTCTGCGCTTTTTGGTTGGTATGCTGCAGCAGCAACTTTGTTATTGGTTGTAGTTTTACTTTTTCTTTTCAAAAAGAAGCTTGTTATTAGTGCCATTGTTTTCACTATAAATCTGGCTTCTGCCTTTTTTGTGAACTATCTGTTTAAATTTTTAAGTCCGCACCAAAAAAAACGAGTAGAATCATTTATTGATCCAAATTCTGACCCTTTGGGGTCCGGATATAATGCACTTCAGGCACAAATAGCTATCGGTTCAGGCGGATTTACCGGAAAGGGATTTTTGCAGGGAAATCAAACACAATTGCAATTTATACCTGAACAATGGACGGATTTTATATTCTGTACCGTTGGTGAAGAGTTTGGATTTATCGGTAGTTTTATTGTTGTGCTTTGTTATACGGTTTTGTTATACAGAATTTTAAAACTTGCGTACGAAGTGAAAAACGAATTTCTAAGTTTAATGTTAGCGGGAATTTTTTCAATCTACTTTTTTCATTTTACCGTAAATATAGGAATGGCGATAGGCGTAATGCCTGTTATTGGTATTCCTCTCCCTTTTGTGAGTTACGGAGGAAGTTCCTTGTTGATGAATATGACAATGCTGGGTATAGTTTTAAATATATACAAAACTAAAAATGCATATTAACGGAGTTAAAATTGATACTTTCGGATAAAAGAATTTTGGAAGAAATTGAAAAAGGGAATATTGTTCTTGACCCTTTTTTGAGAGAAAATCTTGGCACTAATAGTTATGATGTTATGCTCGGTAAATGGCTCGGAGTTTACGAAAACGACATTTTAGACGCAAAATCACACAACAAAATAAAGGTTTTTGAAATCCCCGATGAAGGATTTATTCTCCTGCCTCACAAACTTTATCTCGGAGTTACAGCAGAATATACCGAAACCAGAAATTTTGTTCCGTTCTTAGAGGGTAAATCAAGTATCGGAAGATTAGGTATTGATATTCATGCTACTGCAGGAAAAGGAGATGCCGGATTTTGTAACTATTGGACTTTAGAGATTTCGGTTAAACAACCGGTTAAAATATTTAAAGGGATGCCGATAGGTCAATTAATCTATTTTGAAATTTCGGGTGAAATTGATACTTCGTACGATATGAAGAAATCTGCTAAATATAATGCAAAGTCAGAATTCCCTGTTGAATCAATGATGTTTAAGAATTTTAAATAATTATGACTACATATCAAAAAATAATTTCTAAATTCAAAGAAAAAAAACATATATGTGTTGGATTAGACCCTGATCTTGAAAAATTGCCAAGACATCTGAACGGTGATATTGTTGAATTTTGCAACACAATTGTAGATCATACAGCAGAGTACGCCGCCGCATATAAAATAAATTTGGCTTTCTTTGAATGCTTTGGTGCTGAGGGATTTGAAAAACTTAAAATTGTAGTTAACCACATCAAAAAAATAGATAATGATATTCCGGTAATTGGGGATGCAAAAAGGGGAGATATAGGCAATACTTCCAAAAAATACGCCGAAGCACTATTTAATTACTTTAATTTTGATTCTATAACGCTTAGTCCTTACATGGGCAAAGATTCACTTGACCCTTTTTTTGACTTTAATGACAAATTAAATTTTGTTTTAGCACTTACTTCAAACAAAGGCTCAAACGACTTTGAGCAGCTTGAAACTACTTCCGGTGAGAGAGTTTACGAGGTAGTTATACGAAAATTGAGAAGTTGGTACCCACCCGAAAAAGTTGGCATAGTTTTTGGTGCTACTAATCTTAATGAGTTAATAAATAAAATTCATGAGATTAAAGATATACCGGTTTTAATTCCGGGGGTAGGTGCACAAGGTGGTGAACTTACAGATGTCGCAAGGGTGTTTTATAATGCAAATTCAAGTAATTTTCTTGTAAATCTAAGCAGAGGAATACTTTATTTGGATAATTCAATCGAATTCGGAAAAGCTGCCGGTGCAGAAATTAAGAGATTGAATAAGATTGTTGAAGAGATTTACCTCTAAAAAAGCTAAGACATTTGTTTTAAATCCCCTAAAAAGAGCTTAACTCCCTCATCTTTCCGGTTATTCTTTCTCATTTTTAAGAAAAATTAAATGCAAAAATGCCGTGGAGATTATCATGAGTACAGCAGGAGCAATAGCAGAAAAGTTTTTATATGAAATCTGGAAAAATCAAGAATTCAAAAAAGAAATTCATACTTCGGAAGGGGATAAAATTGAAATACTTGAAAGAGGAGTGATTGGTACAGACACAGGCGGACCGGATTTCAAAAACGCCAGAATTAAAATTGGGAACATCACTTATGTGGGAGATGTTGAAATTGATAATTTTTACTCTGATTGGAAAAATCACGGGCATCATTTAAATCCCAGATTTAATAAGGTTATTCTTCACGCAGTTTTAGAAGACGACCTTAAAAGAGGGGTAGTTTTTACAAAAGACGGAAGAAAAGTACCCTCCGTTAGTTTTTTTGATTTTATTGATTCTACACTTCAAGACTCTTTCAGAGATGCTGTAAAATCAGAGAGCCATTGCCGCGTTAGTAAAATCCCTTGTAAACAATTGATTGAAATGATGTCTGAAACCGAGAGAGTTGAGTTCTTAAACAGACTCGGAATTGACCGTTTCAAAAAGAAATGTGAGAGATTGGCTTACAGGCTCAAAGAATTGCTGTATATGCAAGAAATGAAAATTAAAGAACCTGATATTAATTATGACATTCCCATTGAATACCTTGAACGAAGGGTTACCTACGATGAACTAAACAAAAAAGATATCTGGAATCAACTATTATATGAGAATGTTTTTGAAGCTTTAGGGTATTCGCAAAATAAGATAATTATGCGTAAACTTGCCGTTGCCGCCGATGTCCCTTTCCTAAGAAAGATAAATAAAGCGGGAGAATTTAAAGAAAATGCAGAATCTGCTCTCTTTATTATTGGCGGGTTGTTGAATGAAAATTCAAAAGCAACAGACGATGCTTCAGTTGAATATCTCAGAGATCTAAATGAAAGATGGCTTAAAATAAACAATTTATACGACGGAAAGTATTTCGAAAATGAAGATTGGTCATATTTCAGATTGAGACCTCAAAATTTCCCCGCTATAAGAATTGCAGGCGGTGTGAGAATTTTAGATTTACTGTTAAATCATAATTTACTTCAAGTACTAATCAAAAAATCGACTGAAATAGCAAACTTAGAAGTATTAGTGAGTTCAATTCGTTCCGTATTTGTTATTAAATCTGACGGATACTGGAGCAGTCACTATGTTTTCGATAAAAGTAATAATGTAGAAATTAAATACTTTGTAGGAAGCAGCAGGGTTGATGAAATGCTCATTAATGTAATTTTACCCTTCCTTTATTTATATTATAATCTTTTTGGCAAGAAACATTACGCTTCAAAAATTCTTAAAGTGCTAACAAATATTAAATTTGATTTGGATAATTCGCTCATTAAAGATGTTGCCGAATCTTTAGGGGTTGGCAATAGTTCTAAGAGTGCCTTAATTTATCAAGGAATGATAGAATTATTCAGGCATTATTGCACTAAGGATAAATGTGAAGAATGTGAAATTGGCGATAAAGTATTTAAAATGAATTCTTTATACGATTAGAGTTAATTTCTAATACTCTTTTTCATTGAGAGAAAAATTCTGATGTGAGGGAATGTTACTTTGATAGAAGTTTTATCATTCAACTCTTTCATAGTAACAGCTCCCATTTTGTAAGCTGTTTCTAACTCTGTTAAAATTTGTTTATCAATTAAACTAGTAAAATCAATACCCGGATAGAACTCAATTATAGATTCAATGTGCATTGAAATAACAGGAGCCGTAAGATTTCTTAAAACACATATCTCATCAAAAGTATGCCCGGCTCTTAGATATTTTAATGTCTCTTGAATGTTACCGTGTAATAGACTTATTCCGTTATTATCTTTCGAAAATGATTCACCTGCAATTATCTCTAAAGCTTCTTCCCCCATTTTATTAAAAGTTCTTTCGTTAAAACCGTTAATTTTCAGCATTTCTAATTTGGTTTTAGGTTTTAAATAAGCCAAATCTCTCAGAGTTTCATCGGTACAAATCAGATATTGAGGTTGTTTAAAAGTTTCGGATACTTTTTTCCGCAATTCACGGAGACGGTAATACAATTCAAGATTTTCTTCTACATTTTCAGCTTCTTGCGAAACTAACCCCAAATTCTTTAAAAATTGTAAACCTGTTGATGAAAGAAATAGTTTAGACATCCTCTTTTTATCGATAAAAATCAAATCTTCACTAACAAGGGTATTGATAGCAGATTTAATTACCGAAAATGTATATGATTTTAACAATCCAAACGAAGATGATGTTTGAAAGTTGAGTGAAGAAGTAAACCCTGTCAAAATATTGAGTAAATTTGTATCTTTTATACCGTCTTCAAACTCTGACACACATTTTAATACCGATTCTTTGACAAAGTTAAAATTTTCGTCGGCAACAAAAGTTTCTCCTTTACACCTGTCACAGTTTCTGCATTTGTAACCGGGATTAACTTCACCAAAATATTTGAGAATATAGTCAGATCTGCAACCGTTGTGATAGACATAATTCTCCATCAGCTTAAGTTTTTTAATTGCGTTTAGATAACCCGAATTAATTTTGCCGGAATTAATAAAAAGTTGCTTAGAAGCTAATCTATGTTGAGTTAGCACAACAGAAGTACCTGAAGAAGGTGTTTCTAAAGAAATTAGCCCGCTATTATCCAATTCTTTTATCAATTCTAAAGTATTTTCATTGTTGAGCCCGGTGTGAGAAGAAGCTTTATCAAACGGAATTTGAGTTTTACCGGAAAATGCAAAAGCACCACACTCTCTCAAAAGGAAAATTAAAACATCTTTTTTTAGTCCGTCAGTCAATGAAAGCAGATATTTTTTTAAATTTTCAGGAGATACAGTGAATCTAAAATAATGTTTTCTCTCAAAATCAGATTGAATTCTGAGATAACCGGCGCTTTCAAGAATTTGTAAAGCGGAATTTAGTATTCCCTTGCTGATACTTTTACCCAACATAGTAGAAATGTAATCGGGAGAAACCGGGATATTTTTTTTAGGAAGCGTACCTGCCGGGATACCCGCAGAATCGCAAATTGCGGAGTAAATATCAATAATAACTTCTTTTTTAGGGTATGAATTTGAGATCAAGAACTCTTGTATTCTAATATCTTGTTTTTCGAAAAAGAGTATTCCTGCTGCCGGATTTCCGTCTCTACCAGCTCTTCCAAATTCTTGATAAAAGCTTTCGATACTACCGGGAATGTTGAAGTGAATTACCGTTCTAACATTACTCTTATCAATACCCATACCAAAGGCGTTAGTAGCAATAACAATATCAATTTTTTCGTCGATAAAGTCGTCTTGAATTTTTTTTCTGATAATGTTATCCAAACCGGCGTGATAATACCTGTTATTTATTCGTCTGATATTCAAAAAATCGGAAAGTTCTTCGGCATTTTTTCTTGAAGAAGTATAAATCAGTGCAGGTTTCTCAATTTTAGACATGAGGTCAAAAACCGATTTTTTTTTGTTAACCGCTTCAATTACGGAGAGTGAAATATTTTCTCTTGCAAACCCTCTAACAAAGACAGAAGGATTTACTAAATCAAGTTGATTTATAATATCTTCGCGAACTTCAGGAGTAGCGGTAGCGGTAAAACAGGAAATATTTTTTACATCGGCAAATTTGATAAACTCTTTGATTTTTAGGTAACCAGGTCTGAAATTATGCCCCCACTCACTAATACAATGAGCTTCGTCAATAAAAACAAACTTAGGATTCAAATTTTTGATTTTTTCGGCAAAACTTATCCCTTCTAATTTTTCGGGGGAGAGGTAAAGAATTTTGATTTTACCGTATGCAATATTAGATAAAATATTCTCAGATTGCGAGTAACTTAAACTGCTGTTAATAAACTCCGCTTCTATACCTGATTTTTTTAATCCATCAACTTGGTCTTTCATTAGCGCAATGAGGGGAGAAATTACAATTGAAAAACCGGGTGAAATAATAGCGGGTATTTGGTAACATAATGATTTACCACCGCCTGTAGGCAGAATTGCGAGAACATTTCTGTTGTTTAGTATCTCAGAAATTATCTCTTCCTGCCCCGGTCTGAAATCATCATATCCGAAATATTTTTTTAAGGCGTCTCTGTGTGTCATAACGAATGTAAATATTGAAGCGAAATATAAGACTTTGCACTGACCTGATTATCACAAAAGTCGCTCCGGGTAAAAAATTGTCAATAGATGCGAGAAAAGCGGGGTTTCTTGGATTTTCCGTTGGCAAAAAATAATTTAACTGCTTAGGTAAAAGAGTTCTTTGTTTTTCGTTCTTGGTTTTAATTTTCTATCAAATATCAACTATCTACAACCCGCTAAATTTAATGTTTGTAGAGAACCAAGCATACGGCTACTTCAATGACGCTAAAGGGTGTCGTATCTAAATTTAATTCACTATACCGAATTAATGTAAAAACTAATAGTTGAACTTACTCATTTCTTTTAGAGTAAAAACAAAACATCATTTTATACATTGAAATTATAACAATTTCAGCAAAATACCGGTACAGGAAAATTAAACTACGAAATTATTGAAACCGAAAAATCATGTTAACAAAAAGCGGCGGAAAACCGCCGCTTTTCACAAGAATATTACTTTGTGATAATCATTTTTTTGAGGGAAGAGAAGTTAGAATTTCCGGAAGCATTAATTCTATAAAAATATACTCCTGAACTAAGAGATTGACCGTTAAATCTTACGGTGTGTTTACCGGCTGCGTAAATTTCATTTTCAATAAGTGTTGAAATTTTCTCTCCAGTTGAGCTAAAAACTTCTAATTTAACATTTGAAACTTCCGGCAAATAAAATTCTATATTGGTAATGCTGTTTGAACCGTTTTGTGAGAACGGGTTAGGGAAATTCTGTAACAGTTCGTATTCTGCCGGTAGTGGTGCAGATACTTCAACAATATTAGAAAACTCAAATGAACCGTCAAAATCAGTTTGTTTAAGCCTGTATTTTACTAATCTGTTTGATTTGATTCTATCCTCAAAAGAATAATACTTTGGAGAAGTTGTTGTTCCATAACCGTTTACAAAACCAATTTTGTCAAAATTAATTCCGTCAAATGATCTTTGAACTTCAAAACCGAAATTATTAGTTTCTGTTGAAGTAAGCCATTTAAGAACAATTTTGTCATCTTCAGCAACCGCATTAAAAGAAACTAATTCAACCGGAATCACCGAAAATGTTAAAGAGCCGAAATACTGACAAGATTTACCGGCAATAATAGTTCTTACTAAGCCACCGGTTGTTCCGTTAACTTCATAAACACCTTGCCCGTTTGTTGTCAAATAATTACCGTTTCCTAATTTAAAAATTCCACGGTTTGCCTGAACATTCGGAAAAAGATTTAATAGCGTTCCTGTTTCACTTAAAACTATTATACCTCCGCCAACTCCAAAATCAGCAACGGCAATATATTTTTCTACTGTCTCGTAAATTTGTTGTGGTCTTACAAGGCTTGTTGAGAACTCTGAATTAAAAGCTCCCGTGTTCGAATAACTTAAAATTTTGCCCGTACCGTAAGCGGAAACAAGGGCATCATTGTCTCTAAAAATAATATCGAAAGGGGAATCTAAGCCACCCAAACCGGTAGAAATAAACTGGCCCAAGTAGTTTCCAGACTGGTCAAATTCTGCGATAGAATTAATATTACCTCCTCCTCCAACTGTAACCAATAAATTTCCGTTGCTGCGATAAACATGTCCCCTTAGATTATCGAGTATAGTAGTATTTACACCGCCTATAGGAGCAAAAATACCTAATGAAGAGCCGGAAGAAGTGTCGTATTTTGTTACCACATCCGATAATTGATCGGCAATAGTTACAAAATTTTGTGGATGCATTTGAACGCTTTTCGGAGTTTGAAGATTTGCGTCAGGACCAATAAATACAGGGTCAACTATATCACCTGTTTGAGCATTAAGCAGTACAACAACATCATCGGTACTATTAATAACCATTACAAAATCATTTGAGGCTAAAGGATTATAACCAACAACTTCAGAATATCCGAGTCGTGGATTAATAATTTTGCCATTTCCGAAGTTAATTCTTGCTCCTCGCAGATCATAATTAGCCTCAATATCATTATAAAATAGAGTTGAGGAGCCTCTGAAAGGATTTGCAATGTTTGGAACACCTAAATAGACAGGTTGATTTCTTTCGATTGCTTTTACACTGAAATAAATTCCGCTTAATGTGTAAATTTCAACCGGCAAATTCAGCCGGATTGCCAAATTTTTGGCTTCTTTTTCTAAAGCAGGATTAAATTCTGCATCGAAAATCAATTGACGCGGTGTAATTGATGGTGAATTAGCAGTTTGTGGAAACGCGTGAACAGAAAGAACTAAAATTAGTAACAGTCTAATAAGTAAAGGTTTTAACATGGTTGCTCCGTTTATATGAATTGAATATCAAGTTACGAAAATCATAATTTTCTTGCAAGCGAAAAATGATCTTTTCTATTTAAAATATTTGTTTTATTGTGATAAAAAAGTTCTCAAAGTAATATTATTATTGTCTAAAAATGTCAAAGAGCTTACTGCACCGTTAAAACAATTTTCAGAAATTTGGTTAATAAAATTTTGTGCAGCGTATTCTATAGTGTTATCATCAAAAACTTCGGGATTAGTAATTATTGTTATGCTAAAAGTATCGTTTGACAATTTAAAGAAAACTGATTTGGGAGATGAATCAGTGAAACCCGATGATTGTAGAAAATTACCTAATATCACTGCAAGAGAATCAGAAACATCAAAAGAGTAGTAGATGGCGCAATTATCTACTTCAATTTCGTTGGGATAGTAATTAGCAGGATCCATACCCAACCCTAAAACACAAGCCTCAAATTTTTTAACTACTTCTTCATCAGATTTTTCAATTTGAAGAGCCATTGTATAAAATTCGAGTGCTCCGTTAAAATCGCCGGTAAAAAAGAGTGAATCTGCTTTGTTAAGATAAGATTCATAATAAGCACTCAAATCTTGAGATAAAGCTCTATTATTTGAAAAAACTAATATTAGAATTAAAAATTGAAAAATGATAAAATATTTTAATTTCATTATATTCCCTTATTACTTGAGTTTAGATTTATAAATAGCAAAAAAATGAGTAATTTAACCTTTTAAATTATACATATTGTGGAAAATAAGTGCTAAATATATTATTTATTGGTGATATTGTAGGTAAACCCGGATTGGATATGACACTGAACTGGCTTCCGGGATTTATTCAGAAATATAAAGCTGAATTAGTTATCGTTAATGGTGAGAATGTAAATGAAGGGAAAGGAATCACACAGAAAGAAGGGCAGCAGTTGTTTGATATAGGTGTTCATGTGATAACCGGCGGAAATCATACTTGGGATAAACCGCTTTCGCAAGAGTTTCTAAAAGTTGATAATAGATCATTGCGTCCGTTTAATTACCCAAGAGGAACATACGGAAACGGATATTATATTGCCGACACCAAAAAAGGAAAAATTGCGGTTCTTAATCTGCAAGGCAGAACTTATATGCCCTTAATTGATTGTCCCTTTAGATCTGCCGAATGGGTGATATCCAAATTCAAAGAAGAAGTAAAAGGAATAATAATTGACTTTCACGCAGAAGCAACTGCAGAAAAGCAATCACTACTTTACTTTTTAGACGGAAAAGTTTCGGCTATTTTAGGAACTCACACGCATGTTCAAACATCAGACGAAAGAATTACCGCACAAGGTACTGCATATATCACGGATGTAGGAATGACAGGTCCTTATGAATCGGTAATTGGTATGAAGGTAACTCCTGCACTAAATAGATTTTTGTATCAAACGCCTCAAAAGTATGAAGCTGCAAAAGAAGATGTTCATATTTGCGGGGTATTCCTAAAAATTGATATGAATACGGGAAAATGTATTGAAATAGAAAGAATATTTTTCCCTGAATTTCCTAAATCAGTTGAATAACCGGAGTTTTTGATAATGATATTAATTGACGGCAAAAAAATTGCCAAAGAAATTAGAGAAGAGATAAAAAACGAAATTTCAAATTTTAAAGCAGAAGGGAAAAGATCACCCGGTTTGGTTGTAATTTTAGTTGGTGATAACCCGGCTTCAGAGGTTTATGTAAGAAATAAGGCTAAAGCGTGCGAAGAGGTCGGTTTTCTTTCGGTACTTGAGAAACATGACTCTTCAATTAGCGAAGTTAAACTGTTAGAATTAATTGAGAGCTACAATAAAAACAAAAATTTTGACGGGATTTTAGTTCAACTTCCTCTTCCTAAACATATTGACGAAAGAAAAGTAATTGAGGCAATTTCACCTTTAAAGGATGTTGACGGTTTTCATCCCGTTTCGGCAGGAAACCTGATGATTGGCAATGACACTTTTTTCTCATGCACTCCTTGGGGGGTTCAAGAATTACTTGCCAGATACAATATTGAAACCGAAGGGAAACATGTTGTAATTGTAGGTAGAAGCAATATTGTAGGTAAACCTGCGGCAATGATTCTTTTACAGAAAAAGAAATTTGCAAACGCAATTGTTACGGTTTGTCATTCTGCAGCAAAAAATATTTCGGAGTACACAACTCAAGCTGATATATTAATTGCTGCAATGGGTAGTCCAGAGTTTATTAAAGCTGACATGGTTAAAGAGGGTGCGGTAGTTATTGATGTTGGAACTAACAGGGTAGAAGACGCTGAAAATCCTAAAGGGTATCGATTAACCGGTGATGTCCTTTTTAACGAAGTAGCTCCTAAATGTTCTTATATTACTCCGGTACCGGGCGGTGTTGGACCAATGACTATTGCTATGCTATTAAAAAATACACTTAAATCTTATAAATTATACGGAAATTAAAATGGACTCCGGAAGAATAAGTAAAATTGTAAATCAAGTTCTCTTAGAGAGAAGTATAAGTGATTTTTATTGTAAAGACGGTTCTTGCAAAGGTTGGGAGACAAATGTTGTAACTCAACCTCAAACAGTATCGAAAATTATTGATGCAGGCGCTGATAGAATTGCTGCCGGTTTGGGCGTTGCTAATAGAATACCGGATAGATCAATAGCTAAATATATAGACCACACACTGCTTAAACCTGACGCCACCGAAAAAGAGATAATTCAATTGTGCGAAGAAGCTAAAACTCACGGATTTGCATCTGTATGTATTAATCCTTGTTATGTTTCCCTTTGCAGTAGATTACTTTCAGGTACTCAAGTAAGAGTTTGTACTGTAATAGGCTTTCCGCTTGGTGCAGATTCTGCAAAAATTAAAAGATTTGAAGCCGAAGCCGCAATTGCCGAAGGTGCAACCGAACTTGATATGGTTATTAATGTAGGATTTTTAAAATCCGGAAAATTTAAAGAAGTTTTCGAAGATGTTCAACAGGTTGTTCTAGTTGCAAAAAACAGAAGAATTTTAGTTAAAGTAATTCTTGAATCTTCTTTACTTACCGACGAAGAAGTAGTTAAAGCATGTTTAATTTGTAAACAGGCAGGGGCTAATTTTGTGAAAACTTCAACCGGGTTTTCTAAAGGCGGTGCCACTGTTCATCATGTATCTTTAATGAAACATGTTGTTGGTTCAACCGTTGGTGTTAAGGCAAGTGGCGGAATACGGTCTTACGGTGATGCAATTGCTATGATTGAATCGGGAGCAGACAGGATAGGTGCATCTGCAAGCGTTAAAATTGTATCCGGTGATAATTCGGACTCAAAAAGTGGTTATTAATTTAATTGTTGAAAGAACAGACGATGGTTTTGTTGCAACTATTCCGGGTGAAATTAATCAGGAAACTTGGGCGCACACTGAAGAAGAAGTGATTGAAAAATCGATTGATATTGTTAAATATTTTTTGAAAATTGAGGATAGCAAAAAAATAAATATTGATAAAGCCAGGGGTGATTCAATAAAAACAATCTACAAGATCATAATAAAATGAGAGATTGGGAACCCCATTTTTTAACCGGTAGCAGATTGGAAAAGATTACCAAAGTGCTTTCACACCGTCAGCCAGGTATTCACCCTGTTTTGGAAAATATTCATGACCCTCACAATGTTTCAGCCATTTTTCGCACTTGTGATGCTACGGGAGTGCCCGCAGTTTCACTCCTCTATAATTATGAAAAATTCCCCAAAATAGGTAAAAAATCGTCTGCATCAGCTTTTAAATGGATGATGAAAGAAAAATATAAAACAGTTGATGAGTGCTACGGTAAACTTAAGGAAAGCGGTTTTATAATTGCAGCAAGTAATTGCAGCCCAAAAGCAATAAGTTTATATGAAATTGATTTTACTAAGAATGTTGCCTTTGTACTCGGAAATGAACACAGGGGAGTTTCAGAAGAAGGAATAAAAAAGGCAGATTTTGATTTTTATATTCCGATGTTCGGTATGGTGCAAAGTTTGAATGTTTCTGTAGCGGCTGCGGTTATTTTGTATGAGGCAGCAAGACAACGCCATAATGCCGGAATGTATGATTTGCCTCAATATTCAAGCGAACAATTGAATGAATTAATTCAAAAATGGTCATCTAAAAAAAGATAAAATTGTTTTTCCCCCAATTAAAAAATATTAACGCTGAAATCTCATTAGCGGGTGATAAATCCGTTTCACACAGAGCGGTTATTTTTGCTTCAATGGCTAAAGGAACTTCGGAAATTGAAAATTGTTCAGCAGGAGAGGATGTAAAATCCACAATCGAATGTTTCAAAAACTTAGGTGTAAAAATTGAGAAAAGCAACAATAATTTAATTATTCACGGTGTAGGAAGATTTGGATTTAAACCACCTTTAAAATCACTCTACGCAGGCAATTCTGGCACTACTGCAAGGTTATTAGCCGGATTGTTAGCCACGCAAAAATTTAATTCTACAATTACCGGTGATTCTTCGCTTTCAATCAGACCTATGAAAAGACTTCTGCCTCCTTTATCATTGTTAGGCGGAAATTTAAAACTTAGCAATAGCGATACATTACCATTAGAAATTTATTCTTCAAATAAATTGCATCATGGCAGGTATTTTTCAAGTACACCGAGTGCACAAGTGAAAAGTGCTTTTTTGTTATCAGCGTTAAATATTGACGAAATTTCATCTTACATAGAAACAGTACCCACGAGAAACCACACTGAAATAATGCTCGATTTAAATTTACAGAAAATTGAACCGGGGGTTGAAATATTTGTTTCCTCAATTAATTACCCGGTAGAAGGGTACTTTAAAATACCGGGTGACATTTCTTCAGCAGCATTTTTTATTGTTTTAGCAATTTTAATTCCGTCGAGTACGATAAAAATATCCGGCGTGTTGTTAAACCCTTCCCGAATTGCTTTTATTGAAATATTAAAAGAAATGGGGGCAAGCATAGAAGTTATTAATAAAGAATCCCTTTGTAACGAAATTTCAGGGGACATTATAGTAAGAAGTTCAGTTTTAAAGAATGTAAGAATCAAGGAAGAAATAATCTCTTCAATAATTGACGAAATTCCAATTCTTGCGGTAGCGGGAGCATTTGCTGAAGGGGAGTTTTTAATTACGGGAGCATCTGAACTTAGAGTAAAGGAATCGGATAGAATTGAATCAATTTGTAAAAATTTTATTAATGCAGGGATGGATGTTGAGATATTTCAAGATGGGTTTAGAATTAAAGGCAGGTATAAGGCAATAAAAGAAGTTAACTTTCAATCTTTTGGTGACCATAGAATAGCAATGGCTTTTGCCGTGTATTGTTTGGTTAACGAAAAAGGGGGATTTGTTGACGATATTGATTCAAGTAATATTTCAAACCCCGGATTTCTTCAAATTATTAGTACTTTTTACTAAATCTGATTTTTCTATATTAGCTTAAAAACTTAAATTAAACTTTGTTTTTCGTCTTAATAATTGTTTTCAACTAGCTAAAAATCATTTCCTAGAAAGGATCAGTATGAAGTATATCTCCCTCTTTCTTTTTATTTTTACTACAATATCATTTCCTCAGATAGCACCCGAAATAGTAACCAAAATTCCGGTTAATATGAAAAAAGCATACGACAACGGTTTTAGAACAATTACCGGCAAACCCGGCACAAATTATGTTCAAAACAACGCATCATACAAAATTGAAGCAGAGCTCTTTCCGGATTCTAAAACCATTAAAGGTAATGCGAAAATTGAATATCAGAATAATTTCCCTGAGCATTTAGAGTATCTTGTTATCAGATTATATCAAAATGCGTTTAAGAAAGGAGCGGAGAGAGATTTTAATATTGATTCAAGAGATGTTCACGACGGTGTAAAGATACATAATCTCAAATTAAACGGGGAAGAAATTATTAAAAGTGATGGAGTTGTTGATAGATCTCAAATAATGTTAATAAGAATTCCCGTTGACTTAAAAAGCAACAAGTCTTTCAATTTAGAGATGGAATGGGAAGTTAAAATTCCCGAATACTCTAGAATTCGAATGGGTTCATATTCAGGCAAATCGTTTTTTATTGCTTATTGGTATCCTCAAATTGCCGTCTATGATGATATTGACGGGTGGGACGAGAACCCTCACACATTTCAATCAGAGTTTTATAACGATTTTAGCAATTATGATGTAAAGATTACTGCTCCCGGAGATTTTCTACTTTGGGCAACCGGCGAACTTCAAAACCCTGATGAAATTTATACCGAATCAATTTTTAAAAAATATAATGAAGCTAAAGAAAGTGATGAAATCATATCTATAATTGATTCAATTTCAGCCGGAAAAATAAAAGTTACGAAAAATGAAAAAAATTCCTGGCACTTTAAGGCAAATTATGTTCCTGATTTTGCATTTGCAGCTGCATCAGAGTATTTATGGGATGCAACAAGTATTAATGTAGATGATTCCCGAAAAAGAGTTTTAATTCATGCGGCATACTTAAAAACTTCAAAAGATTTTTATGATGTTGCAGCAATTTCGAAAAAGGCAATACACTATTTTTCAACTGATTTACCCGGAGTTCCATATCCCTATCCTGTGATGTCAGTATTTAACGGTGGCGGGGGAATGGAGTTTCCAATGATGGTAAATGACGGATCCGTAAGCGATTACGCTGCTGCAGTAGGGTTAACTTCGCACGAAATTGCACACACTTATTTCCCGTTTTATATGGGAATTAATGAAGTGAAATACGCTTTTATGGACGAGGGATTTGCAGTTATGCTCCCCTTCAAGTTTCAAATTGAGGAGGGAAAATACAATCCTGTTGCAAGTAACGCACGAATTTTTTCGTCGGCTTCCGGAAAAGAAACCGAAGTACCTCCAATAATACCGTCTTATATTCTCAAAAGACCTGCATATAGAATAGCTGCGTATAATAGACCCGGTTTATCCTATCATTTTTTACAGGACTATCTCGGTGAAAGTAAATTTAGAACCGTATTACAGTCTTTTATGCAAGATTGGGCGGGTAAGCACCCAACACCATTCGATTTATTTTTCTCTTTTAGTACCAATAGTAACGAAAATCTTTCATGGTATTTTATCCCATGGTTTTTCGAAAATAAACATGCCGATTTAAAAATAAATACTGTTGAGAAAAACGGTGAAAATTTGATAATTGAAGTAGAAAATAAAGGGGGTTTACCTCTTCCTGTTTCAATTAAAATCTTAAATAAATCCGGTGAGGAAATTAAATCAATTTATAAAAATGCAGGGGTTTGGAAAGGTGAGCCAAATATAATTAATTTATCGATACCTTTTGATGATTCAATTTCAAGGATAGAAATGCTCAATTTAGATATTCCCGATGTTAACAAAGATGATAACATTTATCAGTTAAATCAGGATAAATAACTTTGAACAGTTTATTTAATTAATCAAAAGTAATACAGTTTAAACTTAATATTTGTAACCAAGTAATGAAAATTTTTTTCTATATAGTAATATTAGCACTCTTCGGGTTTTCAGAAGCAAAAACTCAAACTGATGATTCGAATAGAAGGGAAGGGCAGAAATATGACCTACGCACATTAGATTCCCTTGCCTTGCTTTACAGGGAGTCAAATCAAGAATTATCACTCAAATTTGCAAATGAGGGACTTGAATTAGCTAAAGAAGAGAATATATCAGAGGAAGAAATTAAGTTTTTAATCCATCTCGGATATTATTACTACAATACTGCATATTACGATAAAGCAATAGAAAGTCAATTTATGGCGCTTGGACTCAGTATCACAACTTCAAATGAGGAAGGGGAGTCTGACGCATCAAATCTGATTGGTCTTACTTTAAATAAACTCGGAAATTACAAAAATGCTTTAAATTATCTGCTTCGAGCAATTGAATTGAGGCAGAAATTAAATTTAGAACTGAAATTAGCGTTATCATATAACAACATAGGTCTCGTTTATCTCAAACTCAATGAAAGTAACACTGCATTGTCATTTTTTGAGAAATCTCTGGCAGTTAAAGAACGGTTTAATGACAAAGCATCAATAGCTAGAACTTTAAGTAACATCGGAATTTGTTACAGAAACTTAGGGAACTACTCAAAATCAGAAGAATATCAAAATAAAGCTATTAAACTAAGTCAAGAGGTTAATTACACATTAGGTGTTTGTTTATCTTATGAACAATTGGGTGATCTATTTTTTGAACTCGATGATTTTGAAAAGGCGTTAGATTATTATAACAGATGTTTAGTTTTATACGAAGAATTAAACACAGTAAGATATATCGAAACCATTTTAAACCGGATTGCAAAGACTTACATTGAAATGGGTGATTTTCAAAATGCGTTAAGAACTCTCCAAAAAATTCGTTTAAATGAAACAGGAGTTAAATCAGGGCGAGAAAGAGTTGACACATATTCTCAATTTAGCGATGTTTACAATAGATTAAATGATTACCGTAAGGCTTTTGAGTACTTCAAATTGGCAAAAAATTTGGAAGAATCTTTTCTAAAGTTGAATTCCGAGTATTTTTCAGAACTTGTTATAGGTGCCGAAATTGAAAGGAGAGAGAGTGAACTCAAACATCTCAGAGAAAGTACTATACTCAAAGAGAATAACCTTAGAAATCAGCAAATCGTGCTTTTTCTTGCAATTCTGTTAGTTTTAGCAGGAATTATAGCACTCTATTTTTATTACTCAAAAATTGCAATTGCAAATAAATCTTCCGAATTTCTCAAAATAGTAATTAATTCTTTAACACATCCTTTTTATGTCTTAAATAAAAAAACCGGTGCATTTGAAATTGTGAACAAATCTGCTTTAGAAAGCAGTTTAATTTGTCAAGATTGTGTTAAAGAAGGTAAAATATTTAATAAGAAAACAGAAGGATGCAATGAAAAGTCCTGCCCTTTATTTAGTTTAGCGGTAACTGAAAAATACGATATAGTTGAAAGTAAGATTAAACACGAAAACGGTGAGGATATTTGGCTTGAAATCCATACATTCCCTGTAACTTCAGATAGTGAGAGCAAAGACAAAGTTATTCAGTACTTTTTTGACATTACAGAAAAGAAGAAAATTGAATTTGAATTATTTGAAACTAACAGAATGTTAGAATCTCAAGTCGCTGAGAGAACAAAAGAATTATCGGATATAAATGAAAGACTTTCGACAATTTTTCATTCTACTGCCGATGGTATTGCAGGAATAAATTCAGAAGGGGAGATTATTTTCTTAAATACTGCTGCACACGAAATTACAAAGATTAATCCTGAAAATTACAATGGTAAAATCAAAACTTTCCGGTTTGCCCGTCTCACCGTTGAAGATACGAATATTCTCTTCGATAAACTCGCGCACTTCAGGCGCGCTACTCCATAGTTCCCATAACAATTGCTTGACGAAAGAAATCTGGTTATAGCGTTCCTGGCCCTCTTCGCCGGAGGGAATGTACTTGAGCAGGTAGAGACCGCCCAGCAGTTTGATGAAATAAGGGTGGCTGCGGCCCAACTGATTACGCAACCGGGCCATGTCGTAGCTGATCACCCGGTAATAGGACTCAATGCGGATCGGGAACCGGAACTCGTAATAATGAACAGCGAATCCCTGTTCACTGTAGCGCAACTGCAATTCGCCGCTTTCCAGACAGTCGCCGTAGAACTTACCGAGAAACGGCGCCAGCACCCGGCCGCGAATCCCTTCGTAGAGATGATTCCAGTTGATG
>JACSRR010000189.1 GCA_014879635.1 Ignavibacteriaceae bacterium
GGGCACCTTAAGGTGCCCTTTTTGATTTTTATTTATTATTTAAATTCTAGTAGTTCGATTTCAAAAAATAAATCTGAATTACCTGGAATAGAACCGTAATCCTGTGAACCATAGCCTAAGGATGCAGGTACAGAAAGTTTTCTAATCTCACCTTGTTTCATTCCCACTACTCCTTGACTCCAGCCTTGAATAACTCCTTGCCCCACAGTAAATTCAAATGGAGTACCTCTATCTCTTGAACTATCGAACTTACTGCCATCAACAAAAGTTCCAACATAATGTACACTTATTGTATCTCCTGTTTGAACTTGTCTATCTCCTTGACCTTCTTGTGTCGTTTCCATTTTTAATTCTGTTAAGCTTCCTGCAGTACTTGTAGTTGAAGTATCAACTGGTGTTCTTGAATTATCCACTGGCTTATTTGTAAAAATTAAAATACCTATTAAAAAGATTATTACTATAACTGCTGCAATAATTGATTTGTTTTCCATAGTTTTGCATTTTTAAATTAGACAGTTAATAATAATTGCAAATTGGGATTTGAGCAAGAAGATTGTTATATATCCTTGTAAGTAAAACTTTAGCGCCACCTTTGGGTGGCGCCACTGAACTAAGGGGTTGCAGTTGTAAAGTATTCCCTGCACTCCAGCAACCTTTCGATGGCAAGCTCCATCCGATTCTGCTCACCGCCACTTTGATTGTAAGCGACCGCCTCGTTGAAGCAATTCGGACTAAAAGTTGCCGTTGGTTGGGGCGAGGGAGTTGTCATCCAACGCTCCCGTGGGTAGCCACAGCTAGCGGCCACTTCTCTCAGGTGCTGAACATCCAAACCGTCGGGCTGAACCGGAACATCGTCCAGATTCTCAGACCACAGCATGGCACCTGACCGCCTGATAAGCTCGCAATCCAAATCGACTTGGCTGTTATATCTGGGAAGCAGCCCAATTGCCGCAACTACACCTAGATAAACAAGAAAAACCGCAAAAGCAATTCGCCTTTTCATAAGCACCTCCTTAGTGCACATAATTATATACCGAATATATAGATTTCTCAATAAATTCGTAATTTTGTACAATTGCTATTTAAATTATCTATATTAGGAATTAGATATTATTTATGTTAAAATTCCAAGTCATTTTAAAGAAAGAAATATGTATATAAAGCCAGAACAATCAAATATAAGAAACATTGCTATTATTGCCCATGTTGACCACGGAAAAACAACCTTAGTAGACGCTTTTCTTAAACAAACACATGTATTTAGAGAAAATCAGGATGAAATGTCCCAGGAAATGATTCTTGATTCGGGAGATCTAGAACGAGAAAAGGGTATTACAATTAAGGCAAAAAACATATCTGTACGCTATAAAGGTCACAAAATAAACATTATAGATACTCCAGGACATGCTGATTTTGGTGGAGAGGTCGAGAGAACATTGAATATGGCTGACGGCTGTATTCTTTTAGTAGATGCACAGGAAGGACCAAAACCACAGACAAAATTCGTACTTAAAAAGGCTTTAGAAATGGGTCTTAAGCCAATGCTAATTATCAATAAAATTGATAAAAAATTTTCTGACCCACAAAAAGTTCTTGATAAGGTACAAGACTTATTCCTATTACTTGCAACTGAAGACAGTCAATTAGATTTTCCAGTTTTTTACGCAATTGGAAGAGAAGGTAAAGTTTTTACTAAGTTACCAGATGGCGACTTAACAGTTCCTAACAGTGTTGACGGGGATATGGCTCCACTTCTTGATGCGATCGTAGAATACATTCCATCTCCTAAAGGAGATGAAAATGAACCATTACAAATGCTGGTAACTAGCTTGGATTACGATCAGCATCTTGGCAGATTACTGGTAGGAAAAATAAAACGAGGAACAGTTAACATTGACGACTCGATAGTAATTTTACACAACGATACACCTGAATCTGGAAAAGATACGGGTAAGGTAAAAAGCATAAAAGTAAAAGAAGGTCTTTTATATGAAGATGTAAGAAGTGCTTCCGCAGGTGAAATTGTTGCTATATCAGGCATAGATTCTACTGCTATAGGCGGAACCTTATGCATTGCTAGCCATGTAGAGAGTTTACCTACAATAAAAATTACAAATCCATCAGTACAAATAAAATTCGAAGCTAACACTTCTCCATTCATGGGAAAAGAAGGTAAATTCGTTACTGCAAAACAATTGCAAGCAAGAATTGAAAAGGAAGCTGAAACAAATATTTCTTTAAAAATTACCAAAGGAGATGCAGGTAGTTATTATGTTGCTGGACGAGGAGAACTACAATTAGCAATATTAATCGAAACAATGAGAAGAGAAGGTTACGAATTTCAAATCAGAAAACCTGAGGTAGTATTTATTGAGAAAGACGGCGTAAAACAAGAGCCGTTAGAAGAAGTAATAATAGAAGTGCCTGAAATGTATCAAGGTACTGTACAGGCAGGACTTAGTGAAAGAAAAGCTGAATTAACAGATATGGAAGTTGATAATGGACAAGTTAAGTTCACTTATAAAATTTTAACTAGAAAACTTCTTGGACTAAGAAACCAGTTACTTACGGCTACAAAAGGAAATTTAGTAATGAACAATTATCTAATTGACTATGTCCCTGCCGCAGAAATTGAACCAAACTATAGAAAAGGTGTGCTTATTTCTATGGAAACAGGAACTGCAATGGGTTACTCATTAAACACAATTCAAGAAAGAGGCGAGCTATTTATTGAACCGGCGACAAAAGTATATGAGGGTATGATTATTGGATTAAATAAATATGATCAGGATTTGGAGGTAAACCCTGTTAAAGAAAGACAAAAATCAGCAGTAAGAATGAAACATGATGAAATTACTCAAACAGTACTAAAAGCAATTAAACCAATTACTTTAGAGTATGCTCTGCTCTTTTTAAATGATGATGAGTTACTTGAAGTTACCCCTGAGAATTTGAGATTAAGAAAACTATACCTTACTAAAACTCAAAGAGACTGGTCAAAAAGAAAGAACTTGAACGATGTAGCAAAAAGAGAGATGGGTTTAATATAAGTACTGCTGAAAACTAATTCAAAAAAAGCTCCAGTTAACCGCTGGAGCTTTTTTTAACTTATAGTAATTTTCTGCTTTTTAAATTCAATTTAATTAATATAATAAAAATACTTCTACATCTTATTAAGTATATATGGCTAATACTGCATTAGGTTATGAACAAGCACAAACCCACAACGAAGGTATGACTTTTTTAGACCCTTTTGAAGTAATCCGAAATATATCAACTTTAGATGACGAAACCCTTGTTCAAGCTCTTGAACCCTTAGCAACTAGGCTTGCACAAAGTCCGGAAGCAGCTGCCAAATTTATTAAACGTATTATTGACGAAGCAATCGATTTAGGAATTGAATTAAATCCATTAATTTCAAGTATTCTGGAAAGTCATTTGCTAAGACAAGAAATTACTGCTGTTGAAATTGAAAATACTATAAATGAAATCTCTGCAAATCAATACGAAATGATTGAATTCTTTAAGGGTTTGAATATCGAAGCACAGCGATTATTAAGCGCTCTATATATTTATCTTCAGATAAATAGGGGCATAAGTGTTGATGAATATTTTGAAATCGCAAAGAAATTAAATCTGCCTAGACTTCCTAAAGAATTGTGGGATGTAAGAAGATTTGGAGTTTCAAATATTGGACATAAGAACCATGATGTTCCGGCTTCATTAGAATTTACCCCAGAAGAAGGCTAATTTTGTAAATCTAAGTTTCTATAATATACTTAGGAATATTAATAAATTATATGTTCGGTGTTGAAGTGCATAAAAACATGCAGTCAGCCGAAAAATCAGTCTTCGGATTTATTATTAACCACTTTAGCGACCCTTTTCCAGGATTTCCACTCAGTAAACAAGTTCTAACTAGAATATTTCATTCTCAGTTTCTTGATCAACTAATAAACTATTCTAATGATATTGCAGAAGAATATGAACCCGCACGAGAATCTGTGCTTCAACTATTAAAAAGTAACCAAATAAAACTTTTTTCATTACAAACACTGATACTAATGATTGGAAGATTCAAGAGTGGAATTAATATTCCTATAGAAGAAATAGAAAGACATCGATTAGATTATGGATATAACCAAAGAATAAAAAGTACCCAGGAGTATAGAACCTTAGAGTATTATGAAACAGTGTTTGCTAGGATAATTAACTACATTTCAGAAGCTTAAACTAAGATAACTTCATACGCTCCTTCTTGACCATTAAAATACCCAGCAAGCTTGTATTCCTCTATTTTTCGACTCTGTTTTAAGAGTTTTGCAATTTGGGGGCGTATTACTTGCCCCTTACCGGTAATTATCAATATCCTTTTATAACCCAAAAATTCACAGTCTTGAATAAATTCATTAAAATATTTCTCAATTTCATAGGAATTTAATATTCCCAAGTTATGATAGTCAAAGGTTGCCTCGGGAATAAAATTGTTAGCAATTTGGTAAGCTTTATGGGTTTTCAATATTTAAATTCTAAATGATATACTCAAGATAAATAAATTTTAATATAAGATTATGCCACAAATACACCCAGATGAAGAAACAAAAAATAGAATCAAAAATTTAGGAATAGTTGGGAAGGCTTTATCTGAAGAGACAAATGAAAATCAAGGAGCAACCTCTGTTTTTCTTGCAAAAAGCTCTTTGAAGGAATTTGAGAACGGTATAAAAAAACTTGAACTAGACCCTGAAAGTTCAGCTGGAATGCAATACCTAATAAATTTTCTTGATAAGCTTATTGATAAAAAAATGGAACAACTTTCTAAATGAATATACTAGTTGTAGAAGATGAAAATTCAATTCGAGAGGTGGAAACAGCATATTTAAAAAATGCTGGATTTAATGTATACGAAGCAGAAAATGGCTCAAAGGCTTTAAGTATTTTTGAGAAAACTAATATAGAGCTTATTGTTCTTGACGTCAACTTACCTGAAATTGATGGGATCACTGTGTGTAGGCGAATTAGATCAAAATCCAATGTACCTATAATTATGGCTACAGCTCGTACAGAAGATCAGGATGAATTGATTGGTCTTGACTGCGGAGCCGATGACTATATAAAAAAACCGTTTAATCCGAGCATATTGGTTGCCAGAGTAAAATCCTTATTAAAAAGAACTTCTTCAAGTCAAATAGGAAATGAATATATTAAAATAGATGAAGAAAAACAGCAGGTCAAAGTTAATGACATAATCATTGAACTTACAACAACTGAGTTTAATATCTTACTTACACTGATTAAAAATCCTGGAAAAGTTTTTAATAGAGAAAGTATAATAATTAAAGCCTATAATGATTATGGAAGTAGCGACATTTTAGACAGGACAGTGGATGTTCATATTAAAAATATTCGAAAAAAAATGAAAGTTTCAAATGACCTTCCAGAATTTATTCTTACGGTAATAGGGAAAGGTTATAAGTTTAACGATTCAATATGAATTTCAGATCTAGAATAAATCTTATTACATCTAAAACTTCAGTTAAAATTTTTGCAGGTGTATTTTTAATAACTGCAATTATATTGGCCTACATTAGCATTTTTGCAATTACTACTGCCCAAAGCGAATTTCAAAGCGCAACAATTAGATTTATTGATGGAAACTTATTTGTAGTTAAACAGTCTCCGGTAGCACCTGTAGAAGTAATTCGTAAACAATTTAACGATGCGCTATTTAATACACTATTTTTTGCTGGAGCACTTGGATTACTCATGTCGCTTGTTGCGGGAGTTGTTTTTTCCATAATCATTACCCAACCGCTAAGAGAATTGCGGTTAGGAATTAACAATCTTAAAAAGAGCAAATTTAAATCTAAACTTATAAAAACTGGGGAAAGCGAATTTGATCAAGTAATTGAAGAATTTAATGAACTAGCTACAGAATTGGAGTACCAAGAAACTTTAAGAAAAGATTTAATTTCCGATGTTGCTCATGAACTAAAAACTCCGCTGACTTCTGTTACTGGACAACTTCAAGGAATGATAGATGGTGTATTTGAAGCAGATAAATCTAGATTACAATCGACACTTAGCGAAGTAGAAAGGCTAAACCAGCTTATTGAAATGCTTTATGAATACACTTCCTCGT
>JACSRR010000334.1 GCA_014879635.1 Ignavibacteriaceae bacterium
TTTCTCTGTTTACTCTTAAGTTAATAAAATAATAGATAGAAATACCAAAATGGCTTTTGACGCCGGAGGGGTCACATATTTGTAGCATTAAAGAAATTCAGATTTGTTCGACCCCGGAGGTGGTCGCATGTTAAATTTATTCAAACTGAAATGAATCTTAAAAATAATTCACTGCCCGGCCATTTCGACTCCGCTCATTCCCGACCGGGTAAGAATGGGGTTCAGGGCAAATTCTGTATTTATGAATTAATTTTCCTTAAGTTGACTTCATTAGTTAGTTGATAGTGGGTAGAAAAATTATCTTAGAACTTTATCCCGACCGTATCAAGACCGAATATCGCAATTTAAAACAAAAAAGGCTGCCCAATTATTAATCAGGCAGCCAAAAAAGAAAAAAGGACGAGACTACTTAACTAAAAGCATTCTCTTGCTTTGAGTGAATTCACCTGTTTTGAGAGTATAGAAATAAACACCGCTTGAAAGTTTTGAGGCATCAAATTGTACTAAATGCATACCTGCTTCTTGAACGCCGTTTACTAATTCAGATACTTCATTACCCATTACATCATAAACCTTTAATGAAACTTCCATAGTAGAAGGAATTTGATACTTTATAGATGTAGAAGGATTAAACGGATTCGGGTAATTTTGATGTAAAACATAAGCCGAAGGCATATCAACATCAACTTCAATTGCATTAGAAAATTCAAATGTACCGTCAAAATCTATCTGTTTTAGGCGGTAATAAGTTTTACCGGTAACATTTTTATCAACAAAAGAATAATTTGAAGTGTTGGTTGTTGTACCGTTACCTGCAATAAAACCTATAGTTTTATATTCGCTTGTACCTGTACTTTTCTGAATTTCAAAACCGCTGTTGTTTAATTCTGAAGCAGTACTCCAAATCAATTGAACATCATTACCTGAAACGGCATAAGTGAAAGAAGATAACTCAACCGGAATAACAGGTATTGTAGTTGAAGCAACCTCTAAATTGTTTTTAATAAATGTTGTTCCGGTTACTATTGAAGTTCCGCCTGATAAGAACATATAAACAAAACCGCCCACATTCCTTGCAGTTGTTACATTAAATAAATTTGACGCGGGAAATGCTTTGCCGTTAATTACACCAACCCATGTATTTGTATTAACATCAAAAACATAGGCAGAATCAGAATGCCCTGTAACGCCGCCTCTTTCACCGCAGGCAACTATAAATGTATTATCAAACGCAATACCGCCTGGTCTTGATAGTCCCGGATAATAAATCGGTAAACTGGGTGCAGGTGCCCAAGAAATTTGAGAAGCATCTGCTCCGATAGTTCCAACCCAGGTATTACTCAAAAAGGCAGTATTAAAGCCGGCAGCAATAACAATTTTGTTTCCGCCTGCTAAGCCCATAGCAAAAGATCTTCTACCTTGACCTGTAGCAAGTGAATTTTGAATTGTACCCCATGTATCGGTATTGATTCTATAATAATGAACATTAAGATTGGTACCTGACCCTGACCAAGGACCACCAACAACAATAATAACCGAATCACCCCAATTTACGGCGCTATGACCGGATAATGCAGCAGGCATATTTGCTTTTTCAGTCCAGCTTCCTGTTGCGGGGTTATATTCGTAAGTTGTATTAGAACCGGCAGCTATGGTAGCACCGCCTCCAAGCAAATAAAGTTTGCCGTTTGCAGCGGTTAACGAACCTCCGGCTTTATCAACCGCAGGTAGTATTGACTCAGACCAAGTACCATTTAAAGTGTACTTAAAGAATCTGTTTGTCCCTGCACCTGTATTATTGGCAAAAGCGTGGTACAATGTATCTCCTAACCAAGCAGCTGCTCCACCCCAGCCTGAATCAGGCATTGGAGCGTAAGTATTTTCAGGAAAGAATGTACCTATTACATTTTCGGGCAATAAAGAGGGTGGTATAGAAACGGGATCATAAACAACAGGGTAAATGTTGTCTGATTCTAATCCCCTGCTGTTTTGTGCCAACATTAATGTTGAAAGAAGAAATGCAAAAAGAAGTGTAAGTTTTCTCATATATCTACCTCATAGATTTTGAGTTATTAAATAAATGAATTACAGAAAGTAATTCGTTACGATTTTGATAAATTTGATAATGAATTTCTTCACTATTAGTTTATAAAAAAAATTTATTAGATATTTTTTTGTTTTTTATTTAATTATTTTTTGCTTATAATGTTTTAGATAAAAAAGATTCCAAGAAAAATATAAATTCACTAAATTATTCAAGATTCAATATCAGTTAATATAATTATCCTGCCCGCAGTTGATTTTGGTTTTGACTAAGGACTTTTAGAGATCGCATCACCAGTATCAAACCAAATTTTAACAAGCCTCTATGCTCTCTGCTTCTCTGTGGTTAACCAATTTAGTGAGTAACCGGATAAAAAATAGTTGACAATTAAAAGTTCTCATATCCGCACTCTGTCACCATCGCTGAAAGAACAAGTTTTTTATTTGACTGTAAACTTACCTTTTACCCCTGACCAATTCACTACCAAGTGCGTTTCGCTTTTTATACCCCAATCATCGCTCTTAAAAAAAAGGCTGCTCGTTAAGGCAGCCTTTTAATTTCAAAAGGAATTTTAGATAATTACTTTAAGAGAAGCATCTTCTTAGTATTTGAGAAACTTCCGGCAGAAATTCTATAATAGTAAACACCGCTGCTTAATCTTGAAGCATCGAAATTAACAGTATATCTTCCTGCGTTTTTATAATCATTAACTAAAACGGCAACTTCATTACCTAAAACATCAAATACTTTGAGAGTAACAACACTATTTTCGGGAATAGCATAGCTAATCATTGTTGAAGGGTTAAACGGATTCGGGTAATTTTGAGTTAATTCAAATTTATCCGGTGTATTAACATCCGTATCTTCAACTGATGTAGGTGTGTTTACTAAGAAACTTGCTGATTCAGAGTAATAACTTACATCGTTACCTGCAATTGATCTAACTCTCCAGAAATATTGACCGGTAGGTAAATTGTTGATCAATGTTTGCATCTCTTCTAAATTAGCAATATTTGTTGAATTAGTGAAATTAGCATTGTTTGCTAACTGTACTTCAAATGTTAATGATGAAGTTGATTGTACGGGTACAAACCATGACAATTTAGGCGAATTTACATTTAACGAAACTCCGCCGGCAGGTGAACCGGGTCTTGGTACTACTGAGAATGATCCCGGATTAACTGTAAAGCTGAGAACCGGTGACCATGGCGAATAAGAAACACCAAATTGTGCTCTAACTCTCCAATAATATGTGGCTCCCGGAATTAAACCCGAAATAAGATAAGTATTGTTTACGCCTACTGTTCCTGCAGGTACAATAGTTGAACCGCTTAAATTTGCAGCTGGTGAATACTCAATTTCATACCCGGTTAAACCAAACGGTGAACCGGTTAAATACCACCATAAAGTAACTTCAGGTTCGTAAATAACTGAAAAATCGGGAGGAGTTGTGTTTACAACGGTAACCGCTGTACCGCCTGCAATTGTAAATGAACCCCCTGAGAAATCTGCATGTGCCGGAGGATTAACGCCGTCATACAATGCAACTGCCCAATAATATGTTGTACCATGATCAAGTGCCGATGCAAATGTATAAGCAACTTCTTCAATGTCGTTAATTGTAGCTGATCCGTCATAATTTGCAGGGATTGTCCAATCTGCAACAGGGGAGTCTGACCATCTAACTATATAACCGCTCCATCCTAACAATGAACCGTTAACATACCAAACTAAAGTGGGAGTAGTTGTGAATACGGTTGGATTACCGAGCGGATAAGCTGCAACGGTAAAACTTGTTGCTCCGCCTACTATATTGAATTTCTCCCAGCCTGTCCATGCAGAAAAATTAGCAGGGTTGCCGGTTTCTACAGATCTGATTCTCCATTCATAAGTAACACCGGCATCAAGGTTAGCTAAATCTAAAGTTAAATTATTACCGGCATTAAACGGACTACCTGCAATAGGCGCACCGCCAAATACTCTAACCTCAATTTCGAAGTCTAAATTTGTCCAGTCACCTAATGTGTACCACCACAATACGGGTGATGTTGTGTAAACATCTGCTTCTCCAACAGGATATGCTTGATAAGGATCGAAAGCGGTGATTGCACCCCAATTATCGGTGATAAATGTTTCTACCGCTGAGTATGTGACAACTGAACCATAAGTTGTTCTAATTTGCCAGTAATATGTAGAATTCGAAGTTAAGTTTATGTTTGAAACACCTGCTAAATCAGTGCCTGTGCTAATAACATCTACTTGATTTAAAGGTTCTAATTGACCGTTAATATCAACAGCATTTGAATTTGCAACAACAATTTCAAATGTTGCACCCGGGTCAAATTGTAATGTGTAGAAATAATATACCGGCTGAGCTACATAAACTGTCATTCCGTTTACAGGGTAAGCTGGATAAGCCATTATTGCTCCGCCCTCTGTATTAAAATAATTTACGGCAGAATATTTAACAACTCTGTCTTCCCAATCAAATGAAGAAGGAGTTAAACCTTGGTCATAATAAGCTACAATTCTCCAATAATAACGGGTTCCGCCTTCAAGCCCGTTAACCGTCTTGAAAAACTCGTCAAGATTGTCAAATTGATAATATTTAACTAAAGGATCGGGTGTGCCGTTAATATTATTATCAACCGCAGTTGCCCATTCTGATTGAGTAGGTGCCGAACTCTTTTTGTAAACTTGTAAAGAGTATTTTAAGGTACCGGTTGCGTTAAGTAATACCCATGTAAACATTAAAGGGTCATATTGAGTAACAAAAACCGCATTTCCGGGGTAAGCTAAATTAATAGTTACATCGGCTGTTGTTCTAAAAGACCAAACAGTAGAGTGAGTAGCATCAACTGTGACTCTCCAATAATAAATAGTGTTGTTTACAAGCGGCATACCCAAATCAAATTCTGTAAATTGGTATGAAATCGTTGCTCCGTCAACACCCTCTGTAGCTACTGTTTTAGAAGCTACTACATTTGTGAATAAATTGTCTGTAGCAATTTCAATCTCAAAATTCGAAACACCGTCATCAACCCATGAAAGTTTAGGCTGAACCGATACTCCGGTAAGTGTGTTTAAAGGTGCAATTAATGTGGGTGCAACTTCAAAATTCCATGTAGCCGAAGTAACAGGTGTATTATTTATTGGTGCGTTATTCACATCGTCAATTGTAACTGACCAACTGTATGCACCGTAAAGTAATGGACCTGCAGAAAATGGGCTTGTAACTGCATTATTAACACTTGCAGAGGGTCCTGTAATTGTTAATGTGTACTCCACATTTGCTACAGCCGAAGCGGGAGCAAAAGAAAGATTTGGAGTACGACCTGTTGTGGCACCGTTTGAAGGTGAAACAAGGTTAACTCCGGGAAGTTCAGTTTTTAATTGAAGTGGGAAAAACACCGCACCGCCCAAATTTCCGACGGGATTAACTTCTCCGTCAGGCCAAATACTCCAAAGGTGAAATCTGTTGTATGGTAATGGGGAGCTTGTGGTTAATGTGGCACTTCCATCAGGATTTGATGTAAATCCGCTGCCGTGCACAACAGTTAAAAGCAAATTGTCAATGACAAAGAACTCGTAATCTGTTGAAGCTGCTAATACACCCGGATCAAGTGTGAAAGTTCCGTTAACGGGGAAATCAGGTGTATTATTGGCAGGAGTGTACTGAGCTTTTAGTGGTACTGCAATAAGCAGTAACAGCATAAAAGCAAAATTAGTGAAAAATTTTTTCATTTTGACGCCTTTAAATTTACTAATTAAACTTTATTTTATTTCTCAACTCGATTTGTCTAATCAAATGATTAGATTTTTTAGACGATTTATTACCGCTAATCTAACATAATTTTTATTAAATACAAATGCTTTAATTCACATTTAGTCCGTTAACTTAAAAATAAGTTCCTTGTTTTGGCTTATTGGATTTTTCGGTTGCAAAAAATGTTAAGGTTTCAAAGTTCAATCCCGTCCCAACCCGCTCGGAATCACCCTTTACTCCCGATTCTTGTCGGGATTACTACCCATAAAATTATTAACCGCAGAGCACACAGAGAACACAGAGTTTTTTTAACCTCGAACTTCGAAC
>JACSRR010000224.1 GCA_014879635.1 Ignavibacteriaceae bacterium
CTAGTCTCGTGGGCTCGGAGATGTGTATAAGAGACAGATAATATTGTTTATGCTTCTACTGATGGTGCAGGCATTTATAGAACTTTTGATCATGGTTTATCTTGGCATCAAGTTAACAATGGGATATCATTAGCTATAATTGAAAAAATCTCTTCACACGGTAACAAATTATATGCTGCTTCAGCCGGCTCAGGATTATATTACTCTGATAATTTAGGAGAATCTTGGATAAATATAACCGAAAACTTAGAGAACCCAAGTATTTACTCTTTTGCTGTTTCTGACTTATATATTGTTGCAAATACATCTCTCGGTTTATTTTTCACCTCCGATTTCGGTGAAACCTGGATAAAACCAACAGATGATCTGAATGATTACTTTATTAATGAGCTCTTAATTGTCGGTGAAAAAATCTATGCTGCAACTAATTCGGGGCTTTTTGTTTCCGCTGATAGAGGAGTAAATTTTAGCCGGTTAGAATTCATTCAAGAAAATTACATTCAAACTGTTTCTTCTAATGGTGAGAATATTTTTGCAGGGTCTTTCTCAACCGTTTTTCTATCGCAAAATAACGGTCAGACTTGGCAAAAAACTCAAACCGGGTTAGACAATAGCGGTATTATACTTAGCTTTACTTCTACCGGTAATACAATCTATGCAGGTACTTCTACAGCTAGAGTTTATAAATCGGAAAACGCCGGATTAAGTTGGTCAAACTCTTCATCTGGTTTGGAAAATTTTCAAGTTTCTGCTTTGTTAGCTTTTAATGATAAATTATATGCGGGTACATTAGGTGCAGGAGTTTATATTTCCGGCAATGAAGGACAAAGTTGGCAACAATCATCTAAAGGTATTTATCCTTCCGGTATTTCATTTATCAAAACTTTCGGGGATTTAATTTTTGCGGGGCTTGATTCGGGGCATGGGTTATTTTTTTCTTCAAATGCCGGTGATACTTGGAGCAGAAGAAATTCTAACCTCTTTTCTACCTTTGTTAATGATTTAATATCAAAGGATAGTTACCTCTACTTAGCTACTTCTGATGGTGTTTCTGTAAGTTCTAATAATGGCTTAAATTGGGAAAATCTTGAAGGCGGTATTGAGTTCAAAGATGTAAGAGCTTTGTGCGCACATAATAATTCAATTTTTGCGGCAACTTTTGGAGATGGCATTTTCCGTACTACCGATAACGGTGTTTCTTGGCAAGCAGTAAATACCGGATTAAATTCAAACGATGTTCGGGCATTATTGTCTTTAGGTGCCGATTTATTTGCAGGAACCGATCATGGTATCTATAAATCAAATGACAACGGAAATACTTGGGTTTACATATCTAATGATATGCCCCCTTCTTATGTACTAAGTTTAGTGAATATTGGTAGTGACATTTATGCGGCAAATTTTGGAGACGGTGTTTATAAATCTACAAACGGCGGTACAACTTGGAGCCGGATAAATAGTAATATCGGCACTCCTTTTGTTGAAGTTCTTTATACAGCAAATTCTTTATTATTTGCAGGTACTTTTGGAAGTGGTATTTTTTACTCTAACAACGGTGGCGCTTCATGGATTGAATACAATGACGGATTAACAGATGGGCACATTTTTGCGATTAATTCGGTTGGCAACTATCTATTTACCGGTAGTTCAGGTATGGGTATTATGAAGAGAGATATTTCAGATTTAGTCACTTCAATTGATGATAGAGATAATGCAAATATCAATGGTTTTGAACTTGAACAAAATTATCCTAACCCCTTTAATCCCTCAACAACTATTAGTTTTACTTTGCCACAAGCTTCTGAAGTTAATCTAAGTATTCACGACGCTTCAGGAAGTTTAATAACAACTTTAGTAAGCGGGTATTTAGCTGAGGGTAAACATACATTACATTTTAATGCAAGTGCCGATGGACTATCTTTAGCAAGCGGAGTGTATTTTTATAAACTATCAGCAAAAGATTTTATTTCGGTTAAGAAGTTGATTTTATTGAAGTAAATAGTTCAATTTGATGTCCCGTTTAATTTTATCTTATCAGTTAAAAATTAAACGGGACAATTTTGTTTAAATTATTTGTTTACCCACACATTAATACCCCTGAAAAAGAATAGAACCAAATACCCGAACCAAATTTTATTAATTAAATTTAGTTAACAGCTATTAAAAACTTACCTTATAAATTTCTAAATGTATCTCTTTCCCAAAATTTTTCATAAGCGTTTATTATATCTTTAACTAATTTATGCCTTACAACATCACTTTTTTCAAAATACACAAACGAAATACCTTCAATAGACGAAAGAATTTCCTGTGCTCTTATTAAACCGCTTACTTGTTTATTTGGCAAATCAATTTGAGTAACATCACCGGTTATAATTGCTTTTGACTCTACACCAATTCTGGTAAGAAACATTTTCATCTGAACATCGGTAGTGTTTTGAGCCTCGTCTAATATAATAAATGCACGGTTCAAAGTTCTTCCGCGCATATAAGCGAGCGGAATAATTTCAACTATCCCTTTTTCAAGGTGTGTTTTAAGTTTTTCGGGACCAAGCATATCCTCCAAAGCATCATAAAGCGGTCTTAAGTACGGGTCAATTTTATCACGCAGATCACCCGGTAAAAAACCCAAACGCTCACCGGCTTCAACGGCAGGTCTTGTTAAAATTAATTTTCTGATATTACCTTTTTTTAATTCGGCTAATGCAAGAGCAACGGCAAGATAAGTTTTCCCTGTACCGGCAGGACCAATAGCAAAGCAGATGTCATTTCTGCGTGCAGCAACAAGGTATCTTTTTTGACCTTCGGTTTTTACTCTTACAGTGTCATTCTTAGCATAAAATACAATAGAATCATATTCTTCTTCGTTAATTACGGGTTGCCCTTTCCTTGTGAGTTCAACCAGCATTTTAACATCCGATTCTTTAAGAGAAGAAGTAGTATTAAGTACATAAATCATTTCTTTAAGAACTTTTTCAATTTGCTCTACCTCTTCATCTACACCTTTTACAAAAAATTGTTCTCCTCGTGCAACAATAGAAGCCGAAAAAGAATTTTCGAGGACTCTTAAATTAACATCATTTACGCCCAAAAGTCTGGGAACATCGGTAGATTCAACTCTAAGTGTTTTTTCCAATACAAATCCGTTTTAAATAAAAAATAACAGCTTTAAATAAAAAAAGCCCTTACCTCAAAAGATAAGGGCTCTCAATTGCAAAGTCAACAAAACAATGCTGATAATCTAACTATTAGTTAGTTGGAGCAGCTTTGTAAGTTCCTTTTAATCTATCATATTTAGCTTTTTCTTCAGATGAAAGATTAGGAATGCTGAACTCTTGTTTTGGGAAGATCAAGTTTGGATCTCTAATTTTGTCTTTGTTAGCGTTGTAAATTGCTTGCCATGCGAAACCGTTTCCGTAGAATCTATCGCGAGCAGCAATACACCACAAACAGTCACCCGGAACAACAGTGTAAAGTGAGCTTTTTGGCTCGGGATCTTTACAGTTATTCAAAGCAGCTTGCATTCTATTGTGAACTCTATCATAAAATTCAGGTAATGAAGAAATTTTGTTTTTCTTTAATGCATCTAAGTCAGCTTGGCGAGTAGCTTTAGGCGGTTCGCAATTTCTGATTTTTGCATCTAATTCATCAACCATTTTTCTGTATCTGTCAACATCGGCTTTAGTAGCGCCTAACATTTTGTATAAATCGTCTAAGCAATCATCATAGCTTTGAATTGCATTGAGATTTTTCTTTAGATTTTCAACATCGCCTTTTAATTTATCGACTTCAGATAACACATTGTTTTTAACTGTGTTAATTGAGTCCATACTGCGTTGCCAATCTTCTAAGGTTAAACGCTGAGCAAAATTATTTGATGCTAAAGCGATAACAAACAACAAGGGTAAAACAAATTTAATTAATTTCATTGGTAACCTCCTATAAGCCTAATTTTTTTAAGTTTGCGGAAGCTTCTTGTTTTAGCTTGTTGCATTCTTCAAGTTTAGCATTTTTCTTTGAGATTTCACTCTCAATATTTGCTTTTTCTTTCTTCAGTGCATCAAGATTGTCCTGAGCGCTTCTTACTTCTCTTTTGAGTTGCTCAAGCGCAGCTAATTGCTCCTCACTTGCATAGCTTGTACATCCTGTTACGAATATACCACCAAAAGCTAACAAGAGAGTGAATGCAGATAGCTTAATGCTGCTCATCTTCTTCATAGATTTTCTCCGTTCTTTTTGTTAAATGTTAATAATGAGTCTATTTTAAAAAATTAAATATAGAAATAAAATGAAATATATGGTTTTTAAATTGATTTTTCTATTATTTCTATCAATAAATGAAAAAAATATTCATTTATCTTACTAAGTAAAATTCAAGTTTTCTAATTTAATAAATTTAACATTACTAAAATAAAAAAATACCAAAAAATCGACCTAAAAAAGCAATTATTCTCAATTTCTTTAGCCCAAAAAGGTTTTTTTATTCCCTTTTAGATAACTTTATCACTTTTTTGTTCCCAAAAATTCTTAAAAATCGGGAATTTCATGCGCTAAACAGTGCAATGTGCCTAATCCCCACACTAAATCTACTGCGTGGATACCGCAAACTTCTCTTCCGGGGAAAAGTTCCTTCAATATACCTAAGGCAATATAGTCGTTTTTGTCATTAAAAGTTGGAACTAACACTTTGCCGTTAGCAATGTAAAAATTTGCGTAACTTGCCGGTAATCTCATATCATCAAAAACAACAGGTTCCGGCATCGGCAAATAAACTACTTCCGGTTTTGAGCCATTTTGTAACTTTGCATCCTGAAGCCGTTCAACATTCTCTTCTAAATTTTTGTAATTTTCGTCTTTCGGGTTTTTCTCACGCACTAAAACTAATGTATTTTTATTAACAAATCTACAAAGGTCATCTACATGCCCGTGTGTATCATCCCCTGCAATTCCTTTTCCGAGCCAAATTACATTTTTAATTCCTAATTCAGTAAAAAATATCTTCGAATAATCCTCTTTCGTAAACCCGGGATTTCTAACCTGGGTTTCCTGATCCATCAAACATTCTTCAGTAGTTATGAGTGTTCCGGCGCCATTAATATCTATTGCGCCTCCTTCTAAAACAACATTTTCACCTTTGTATTTTGCCTCTGATAATTCGACTCCAATTTCAGCACAAAGCGCTTCGGGTAATTTAGAATCAAGTCTGCAATTAGAATACTTAGCCCAACCGTTAAACTTGAATTTCACTGCTTTAATCTGTTTATCTACAAAAATGAAAGAAGGTGAAGTATCTCTAACCCAGCTCCTGCTTGTTTTATAATTTACTAATATAATGTTTTTATGGTCTAATAAACCCGCTAAATTTAATTTCTTTTTAATTGATATTAATTCAAATTTGTCTTTGTAAATCAAATATATCAGTTCATTTTTGCATAGATGTCTAATTATTTCGGTATAAACCCAGGGAATTGCACCAAACTTACCCGGCCAATCTAAAACATTGAATGGAAAGACTAAAATTGTAGCTTTATGCTTCTCAAACTCTGCAGGATACCTTATGTTCATAACAATTGCCTTATTAATTAATCAATAAATTTTTTCGTAATGTTCAAATAATCTTCAACCCTTCTATCTCTCAAAAAAGGCCAGTTTCTTCTAATGTATTCAAGCCGGTCTAAATTAATTTCGGCTACTAATACCTCTTCACTATCAACCGATGCCTGAGCAATAATTTGACCCTGCGGGTCGGCAATAAAAGATGAACCCCAAAATTGTATTCCGTCATTCTCTTTAACCGGTTTTTCGAATCCTGTTCTATTGGCTGCAGCTACATAAATTCCGTTCGCAATTGCGTGCCCCCTCTGAACCGTAATCCAGGCATCTCTCTGTTGAGCACCATGTTCTTCTTTTTCGAAGGGATGCCAACCTATTGCCGTAGGATAAAATAAAATAACAGCACCCTGAAGCGAAGTTAAACGGGCACCTTCAGGGAACCATTGATCCCAACAAATTAATGTACCTATTTTACCAAACTCGCTTTCAAATGCTTTAAAGCCTAAATCACCCGGAGTAAAATAAAATTTTTCGTAATACGCAGGGTCATCAGGTATGTGCATTTTACGGTAAACTCCTGCAACTTTACCGTTATTATCAATAAATAAAAGGCTGTTATGATATATTCCGGGACCTCTTTTTTCAAATATCGGTACAATGATATGTTTCTTAATATCTCCCGCTAATTTGGTGAAGATCTCTGCCGACCTTCCGTTTAATGGCTCTGCCAAATCATAATAGTCAATATCTTCTTTTTGACAAAAGTACCGGGAACGGTATAATTCAGGCAAACATATAACATCAGCCCCTTTAGAAGCTGCCTCTTTTACAAACTCGACAGCCTTTTTTTCATTCTCTGCCGGGTTTTCCGAAACCGAAAATTGTACCAATCCTGCATTAAATTTATTTTTTGTCAATTTTTCCTCTTATTACTTTTTCTTGTTTACTCTTTCAATAACATTAAAGTCATTTAGCTCTCTGATAGCATCTTTTGCTATCCAATTTGCGGTTGAATTGTTTAATGCTAACATTTCATTGCAGACACTTAATGCTTCTGCCCGTAATTCCGGATTTCTTTTCCCGGTCTGCCTTAACGCCCAATTTACTGCTTTTTTGACCATATTTCTTTTATCAGTACAATTTTTTAGCATCACCGGAAAATAATTTGAAAAGACATTTGAAGGCGATTTTTTATCGTGAATAGCCAATGACGCAATTAGTGCAAATGCAGCTCTCTTGATATACTCTTCATTGTTATTGCTCCATTCAATTACTAACTCGTGCCCCAAATCGGAATAAGCAAAAAGTTTCATACACGCCGAATCACATAAATCCCACGAATAGAAATCTTTAACCCAATGATTAGCAGTTTCTTTAGTCAATAATTTAGGGTCGGCTACCATTGTAGCTAAAATACGAACTTCATGAATTCCGGAATCCCAAAGTTCTAATGCAAAATTATGTTTCTTCTTGATTATTTTAGCAACTTCTCTCAAACCCGTTGCGTCAACACCCAGCGGATTTTGCGGAATAATACCATACCGTTTATATCTTTCAATATTGAGATCAGTACCGCGCTCTGCAAGCAATTGAATTACATCATTTACCGTCATCACTTTAACCTGTGATTAATCAAACTTTCGTACATTCCGCCAAACGCCAGATTCTTAACTATATCGCCTGCAAGAAAATCATGAGGAAACCCTAACTCTATTTTAGTAAGCTCATTCAAATAGTTCATTGACTCATCATCTAAAGTGTGGTTAAGAGCCTCTAAATTATCTTTTAATTGATCTAAAGTTCTAACTCCCACAATCGGGATAATTACACCTTGCTGTTGAATTAACCACTTAATTGCTATATGAGAGGATGAAATTCCAGTTTTATATGCGAGTTCACTCACACCCAAAGCAATATTTCTATTCCTTTCGTTTAACCTGATACTCTCCGGTTTAATACGCATCCCCTCTTTATAACCATTTAAGTATTTTCCTGTAAGTACTCCGCCACCCAACGGTGCCCAACAAGTTACCGCTAAATCGAAATGTTTACACATCGGAATTAAATCCCGTTCTGCGTCTCTTTTTATCAAACTGTATTCAGCCTGTATTCCCGCCGGCGAAATCATTCCTCTAACCTCGCTAATACCAATCGCATTTGAAATTATCCATGCGGGTGTATCAGAAAAAGCGATATAATTTACCTTACCCATTGAAACAAGGTCATCCATACCTCGTAAAATTTCGTCAATAGGAGTTGTAGAATCCCAAACATGTACATAAAAAATGTCTAAATAATCAGTGTTTAATCGTTTAAGACTTCCTTCTAAAGAGCGTATCATATTTTTACGGCTGTTTCCGGCATCGTTTAAATCACCGGTAGCCGTCATAAGCGAATACTTTGACGCAATAACAAATTTATCTCTCTGCCCTTGTAGAAACTCGCCAAGAAATTTTTCGCTTGTACCTTCGGTGTATCTGTTTGCAGTATCAATAAAATTACCGCCGGATTCTGCAAAAGCATCAAATATTTTTCTACTCTCTTCTTTATCTGCACCCTGACCCCACTCTGTACCAAAGCCCATTGCACCCAAACACAATTCAGAAACTCTTAATCCGCTTCTACCAAATAATCTATATTTCATTTCATAACCAGTTTTTTGACTTATTGAAAATGACCGAAAGAACAAAATAATTGTGTGACATTCAAATGTAATTTTAATTATTGTGAGTAAATTTCTTCTTCCCCGGTTCGGATATGAAGTAACTATTATTAAATATTTAAGCCAGGTAATATTTACCAAAAATTACCACTCTAAATATTAAATCCGGCATGGCATTATACACGGGTATTGTAGCGGAACTTTAGCACGGTGACCGGGATAATTTTTACTTTCGTAATTAAAGTATCAACTATAACAACTTTATTAACCGGTCATAAAAAAATGGTTCATAAATCTCGCTTCACTTACCGGCACTATTTAATAAGTACTAAATTTTACTCAAGATTTTGATTAAATACTTGACTTATGAAAACAATAAAAATTAGAGCAAAGAGGCTAAATTAATTTTTAATAGGTGACTAAATAGCAGCTTTAATCATTTGACGGTATTTAGAAATTGGCGAAAGCCCAACCATTGTATCTACAATTTTTCCGTTTTTATCAATCAACACCGTAGTTGGAATAGCTTGAATTCCGCCGTATTGACGCGAAACAGCCTCGTTACCAATAACAACGGGATAATTAATTTTGTACTCTTTAACAAAAGGCGCTACTTCTTTGATTGTTGAGGCATCATCTAATGAAATTCCTACTACAACCAAATCATTACCAAATTCTTTTTGCAATTCTACTAAATCGGGGATACCTTTCCGGCATGGAGGGCACCATGTTGCCCAAAAATCTAAAAGGATAACTCTCTTACCTAAATGCTCTGATAAAGAAAAATCTTTACCGTCATAGGTTTTAAGGGTGAAGTCAAGTGATTGTGATGTAGTTCCCGGTGTAGCCGTACGACTCTCTCCACCGCTATTTTCTGATTCACAACCAAAAAAAAGGAATCCAAAAATTGAAAGAGTGAAAAAAATTTTCTTAATTAGCATAATAAATTCCTATTAATTATTAACCTGTTGATTCACTTTAACCGAATCTATTGAGTCATTTTGAACTTTTTGTTCAACTTTTGATTTATAAAGTGGAGGTAACGGACCACTTTCAGGTTCATATCTTGTGTTGTTGACAATAAAAAATATTAAAGCAACAACTAAGAAAATGACTGTATTGACCAAACTTTTATATCTTGGGTCAATTAAAGGCTTTTTATCCGGTTTTTTGCCCGTTTTTCGAACGGCGGGTTTTATTTTTGTTGCCATTTTTCCTTGTTATTTATTTAAGTTTCAAATTTAATAAAATCGCAGGCTTTAAATTATCAATTAAATTTTACATATTTGTATTTTTTCAAGTTAAATACTCAATTAATATCAGTTCAGTATTCTTGATAAATCCTTAATTTTATATCATTAATTAAAGTAAGATGTTAGTATCTGTATTAGCCGGGTTTGCATCGGGCGCTCTAGCTCCGTTGATCCGAAAATATTTTAGCGTTCAGGTTACCGGATTAATTCTCGCAATTATCCCGGCGTCGATATTTATTTATCTTTCTTCATTAGCAGGAACGGCGCTTTCGGGTACTCCGGTAATTGAAAAAGTAAATTGGGTTCCGGCTCTCGGTATTAATTTTGAATTTTACCTTGACGGATTGTCACTTATGATGTCTATGCTTATTTCAGGCATTGGCACTCTTATTTTTCTCTACTCAAGCTCATATTTAGCTAAATACGAAGATACCGGCAAATTTTTTGCTTATCTTTCAATGTTTATGGCAGCTATGCTTGGTGTAGTACTTTCTTCAAATTTAATGACTCTGTTCATTTTTTGGGAATTAACAAGTTTAACTTCTTTTCTATTAATTGGTTTTAAGCATAAATACGAAAAGTCAAGATATTCTGCCCTTCAAGCTTTGTTAGTAACAGGAACGGGCGGTATTGCTTTTTTAGCCGGTATCTTGATCTTGTATTCAATCACAGGCACTTATAGTATCCCTGAACTGGCAGGATTTAAAGATGTTATAGCAAGAGACGAGCTTGCTATCCCGGCAGTAATATTGATTTTGTTGGGCGCCTTTACTAAATCTGCACAGTTTCCTTTTCATTTTTGGCTTCCAAATGCAATGGAGGCTCCCACTCCCGTAAGTGCTTACCTGCACTCTGCAACTATGGTTAAAGCAGGTATTTTTTTAATGGCAAGATTGAATCCTTACCTCTCGGCAAATTTTGTGTGGAGTGAAGTAATTACTTACACGGGCTTAGTCACTATGATTTTTGCCGCACTAATCTCACTCAAACAGAATGACTTAAAGAAAATATTAGCTTATACTACTGTTTCTGTTCTCGGAATTTTAACTTTTTTGATAGGTCTTAATTCTGATTATTCGTTAAAAACGCTCGGTGTTTTCTTATTAGCACATTCGTTATATAAGGCAGCACTTTTCTTAACATCCGGCTCTGTTGATTACGCAACAGGTTCAAGAGATCCTTTCAAATTAGGCGGATTATTGAAAAAAATGCCCGCTACCGGCACCGCAGCTTTAATTTCCGCAGTCTCTATGATAGGAATATTACCGGCTTTCGGATTTATTGCTAAAGAGATGTTTTACACTTCGGTCACTTTTAACAATCTTTTTATGACAACCGGTTTTCTTACGGCTGTTATACTCACTTATGCTGCTTTAATGGCGGGCGTAAAACCGTTTCTCGGTAAATTTCAATCACCAAAAGAAACTTCCGAAACCCCTGTTCTAATGTGGATAGGTCCCGGTGTGTTGGCTACTTTAAGCCTCCTGTTCGGTCTATTCCCCGAAATCTTTGCCGGCGGGTTAATTAGAGATAATTATAAAGCTCTTTCGGGACTTTCAACTTCTTATATTCTCAAATTGTGGCACGGAGTGAATTTTGAATTAATTCTCTCTCTGATTACAATTCTCTGCGGTATAGGTTTGTATCTTCTTAGAAATAAGATTTTTAACATGAAAATACCGGATATCAAGTTTATTAAACCATCCTTTTACTACGATGTTTTGTTTAACGGCGTATTAACCGTTTCCAAACTTCAAACTAAATTTTTACAAAACGGTTCTTTACGCTATTATTTTGTAATAATTATCCTGTTTTCGTTAGGTTTGCCCGCATTCGTCTTTTTTACCGGCGAAGGTTATAAAAATGTTTACCTTGGAGAAATTCCCGGTATTTATGAAATTGTATTGGGTATAATTGTATTGATTTCAGTAATTGTTGCAGTATCTGCAAAGTCAAGATTTTTGGTTATAGCAATTCTTGGTGTTATCGGCTACATGATTTCACTATTGTACATCCTACTCGGTGCCCCAGATTTGGCAATGACTCAATTTGCAGTTGAAACATTAACCGTAGTACTTTTTGTTTTGGTAATTTATAAACTCCCTAAGTTTTTGACAATATCAGCGGTAAAACACAGAATTAGAGATTCATTAATAGCAATTAGTTCGGGTGTTTTTATTACACTGTTGATGATATCGGTATATTCTGTTGAAATGAAATCAGAAATGAAAGAGTACTTTGGAGATAATTCTTACATACTCGCTAACGGCAGAAATATCGTAAATGTGATTTTGGTCGATTTCAGAGCGTTAGATACACTCGGTGAAATTACGGTACTCGGAATTGCTGCAGCAGGCGTTTTTGGTTTGATGAAAGTTTTGAAAAAGGATTCTAAATGAACTCAATAATTCTTAAAACTGCCGTTAAATACCTTTTTCCCGTTTTAGTTCTATTTTCTCTCTTTTTGTTGATTAGAGGTCATTATGAACCGGGCGGCGGATTTGTCGGCGGGTTGGTTGCTGCTTCATCGGTAATCCTTTATCTTATTACCGAAGGGGTTGAAAAAACAAAGAGGTTGATGAAATTTGAACCGGTTTACTATGTTGCAGGCGGATTAGCTATATCCCTTCTCAGCGGTTTAGTGCCTGTAATTTTAGGAATGCCGTTGTTAACCGGTACATGGTCTAATATAGAAGCACCTGTGCTCGGTAAATTAGGAACACCCTTAGTTTTTGATATCGGAGTATATTTTCTTGTTCTCGGGGTATCTACTAAAATAGTTATAAGTTTGGCGGAGGAAGATTAATGATTCTTTTATTATCAATATTAGCCGGTATTCTGGTTTCTGCAGGAATCTTTTTAATTCTCCGGCGAAGCTTAGTTAAAATTATTCTCGGGTTTGCTCTTTTAACTCACGCAGCAAACTTGATTATATTTACTTCGGGCAAAATTACACCCGGAAAAGCCGCTTTTATTAAAAAGGGGAGCGAATCTTTATCTGAACCATTTGCAGATCCCGTTCCTCAAGCGTTAATTCTTACTGCTATCGTAATTAGCTTCGGAATTACAGCGTTTGCTCTCGTACTTTTCAAAAAAGCGTATAAAGCCACAGGCTCTGATGATATAGATGATTATAACACAACTGATTCAATTAAGCATAATATATAATGGACTTTTTAATTTCTCTACCCGTTATTTTACCGCTTTTTAGTGCTATTTTATGCGTATTCTTGCGTGATTATGTTAAAGCACAGAAGACTATTAATTTTGTAACGGCTTCCCTGCTGCTTGTTATCTCGTTTACAATTGGTCATTTTGTTTACCATGATGATATTATTGTACTTAATTCTGGGAATTGGTCAGCTCCATTCGGCATAGTTTTGGTTGCTGATCTCTTTGCTTCATCTATGTTGATGGTTTCTAATTTAGTCTATTTTGCAGTTGTTTTTTACACTCTTAACAATATAGACAAGGAGAGAGAAAAACTCTATTTTTACCCTCTGTTAAACACTTTAATGATGGGGGTTAACGGTGCTTTTTTAACCGGCGATATCTTCAATCTATATGTTTGGTTTGAAGTTATGCTTATATCCTCGTTTGTTCTTATTACAATTGGGGGAGAAAAATCACAATTAGAGGGTGCAATTAAATATGTTACTCTGAATCTAATCTCTTCATTTTTCTTCTTAACCGGTGTCGGATTTTTGTACGGTTTAACCGGCACGCTTAATATGGCTGACCTTTCGGTTCAAATTTCAAACTCCGAACCTTCGGTTCTGATTGATACAGTTTCACTTTTGTTTTTAGCTGCATTTGGGATAAAATCTGCCGTTTTCCCCCTCTTTTTCTGGTTGCCGGCTTCTTATCACACGCCCCCTGTTGTGGTTTCCGCTATCTTTGCGGGATTACTTACAAAGGTAGGGGTTTATTCGTTAATAAGAGTTTTTACTCTAATTTTCACTCAAAACACCTCATTTACCTCAGATATTCTGGTCGTTATTGCCGGTTTTACGATGATTACCGGTGTTTTAGGCGCCGCTGCTCAAAATGATATCAGAAGAATTCTCTCTTTCCATATTGTATCTCAGATAGGTTATATGATTATGGGATTAGGTCTAAATACAGCTCTTGCTTTAACCGGTTCAATTTTTTACATATTGCATCATATTATCGTTAAAACTAATCTGTTCTTGGTTGGAGGATTAGTTGACAAAGTAAAGGGATCTTTTGCTCTCCCAAAATTAGGCGGAGTTTACAAGGCTTATCCGTTTTTCGGTGTATTATTTTTAATTTCCGCTCTCTCGCTTGCGGGTATTCCTCCTTTGAGTGGTTTCTGGGCAAAGTTTACAATTGCTAAAGCCGGTGTGGATATTTCTGCTTACTTTATTGTTGGTGTTGCTTTGTTAACCGGTATATTAACTCTCTTTTCGATGATGAAAATTTGGAACGAAGCTTTCTGGAAAGAGCAACCGGCTGATTGCGTTCAAGTTATAAAAGTAACAAAAAAGGATTTGGTACTCTCTGTGCTTCCCGTGGTTTTACTCGCTTCCGTTACTGTGTTAATAGGAGTTTTTGCAGGTTCGGTTTTTGAGTATGCCGAAAAAGTAACAGCAGGTTTAACAGACAGTACTAATTACATTAACGCAGTTTTAAGGAGAATTAGTGAATAAAGTTTTTCTTAATCTCGCGCTAACGGTAGCCTGGGTTTTTTTAACCGGCGAATTTACTCTCACAAATTTTGTTGAGGGTTTTATTGTTGCGGTAATTGTTTTAATTGTGTCTGATTATGTGGTTGGTCAAAATCTTTATATAAAGAAATTGCCTATCTTTGTTATGTTCGTGTTCTTCTTCATCAAAGAATTGGTTGTTGCTAACTTAAAAGTTGCCTACGATATTCTTACTCCGCGTAATTTGATGAAACCGGGAATAATTAAAGTTCCCCTTGATGCAAAATCAGACCTCGAGTTAACAATATTGTCAAATTTAATTACTCTCACTCCCGGTACTCTAAGTCTTGAAATTTCAAAGGATAAGGAGTTTCTTTTTGTTCATTGTATGTATGTTACTGACGAAAAAGAAATGATTTCAGGAATTAAAAACGGGTTTGAAAAAAGATTGCTCGAGGTGTTAAGATGAAATTTGAGTTTGTTTTAGTTTTTACTCTTTCCATTATCGGTTTATCTATGTTGATTGTACTTTATAGAATAATCAAAGGTCCTTCAATTGCCGACAGGGTTGTAGGTCTCGATCTTTTAATGGCAAGCACTTTAGCTTTTCTCGCTGTTTTCGCAATGCTCTCAAAATCTGCCGTCTTTTTAGATGCGGGAATAGTTCTCTCTTTGATTGCATTTATAGGAACAATTGCTTTTGCATATTATTTACAAGTCAGGAGGAAAAATGAGTGAAACTATTCTATCCGTTATGCTAATTACCGGAGCGTTTTTTATTCTGATTTCTGCAATCGGAATTGTTAAAATGCCCGATATTTTTATGCGAATGTCTTCCTCTACCAAAGCTTCTACCTTAGGAATTGCTCTGATTGTGATTGCTGCCGGTATTTTTTTCAATGACATCGGCGTTTTTTCGAGAGTTGTTTTGATTTCACTCTTTCTGTTGATCACTGCTCCGGTTGCAGCTCACATGCTCGGTAAAGCTGCTTATCTTGAAGGTGATAAACTTTGGGAAAATACTCAGTTTGACAGGTATAAAGAGTATATTGAGAAGGAGGAGAAAGAAATAAAATAAGTTTTGCGGATTTTAAAATCGCCGGAAATTTTGCTTCTTAGACCACATATTATGAGTGTTGATTAAAAAATAGATAATTTTTTATCGCAAAGTTATAATGATTTTGGACTATTATTTTTCACTTTACCTTCTAACCGGATAGTTTAGCTTAACAAAATAATTTGGGAGTAATAGTTTTGAGTCATTCAAAAAATTAAAGCCTTAAAGACACACCTCCGCTAACTATTCCCTTAAAACCGAATCCTAACTCAAATGTAAAACCAAACCCTCTTCCGAATCTAAAACCTACCGGACTAATTTGATAAGCAAAGTATTGTTTAGTGAAATCTTCATCCGGTTTACCTACTGCGGTATTTTCTCTCAGAGATATTCCGGTATAAATCCCAAGATAAACTTCAAAATTTTCACTCTTTACATAGGCGTATTGTGAACCTGCCATAGCGGTATGATAAACATTTTTTTCTCTTCTAACCTCAGAGTCATCCGAGTTACGGTAATAAAGACGGGTATTTGAGCTGTAAGAATAATGGAGTACAAATTTTAATCGTTCGTCATCATAAGTGAACAGTTCCACATAAAACGGACCAACCTTGTCGATAGTTTTATTAGAAATTTGAGTAAAAGGGAAAAATATGAGGGAGCCGACTGATTCGGTAAATTCAAAAAAATCAATAACACTTCCCGTACCGAACCCCGCATTTAACCCAACTTGGGCTCTAACAGGATTGTTTGTTGTTAGTAGTAATATTAAAACAAAATACGAAATTAAATTTTTCATTTTGCCTCACAAAAATGAAACCACAAAATGTTTCAAAAGCAGAGAATCAGCTGCTCACTGTTTTCAGGCATCAAAAAAATTGTCTAAAAAATCTCTACTTTAGGGTAAACGGCACAATTTGATTACTTTGATGAAAGTTCAATGGATTATGATATTTTAACCTATCTTTCAAAATCAATTGCTTTGAGTATCTGCCCGGGTAATTAAAACGAACTAATTGCCGGGTAAAATTTTAATTATTTTCTATTTAAATCTACAAGCAATAATAGCTAAGAACAAGGCATTTTTACCTTGATCAAAAAATTAATTTTTCATTTTAGCATATAGTAAAGAGTCGTACATTTTACCGTTTTTAAAGAAAGATTCCTTTAAAACGCCTTCTAAAGTAAAACCCACTTTTTCAAGAACTTTAATGGATGCAATGTTATCAGCCCTTACTTCTGCCTGAATTCTGGAAACATTTTTTTTGGAAAAGATATAGTTAGATACTAAAGAAAGAGCGGTGCTTGCATAACCCTTTCCCCAATAAGGTTCAGCTACCCAATATCCTATTTCAGCGGTAAACCGTTTAATATCTTTCAGATAATTAAAGCCTATCATACCTGCAAACTCTTTTTCATTAGCTATTGCAAAATTAGTGATTTCAGATGCCAATGTAGTTGCAATATAAAACTCTTCGATATGTTCATATTTGTACGGATTGGGGAAATTATCCTTCAGAAAGTTGGCAATTTTCTTGTTATTAGCATATTTTACTACGGTATAAAAATCGTCTTCATTAAGATACCTGACTAAAACTTCATCCGATTTTAATAAAAAATTACTCATTTTTCTTCTCTTCATTAAAAAGAAACTTCTATACCGGCATTAAAAAACCGTTCAGTGTAAATTTGCGGAACTCTTGCCGGCGATCTAACTTCGGGTATAACCTGATAAAATGAATAGCCGCCGATATTAAAATTATTAAATACATTAAGAACTTCAACAACACCGGTTATTTCAACTCTCTCTGAAACTTTAAATTTGGCTGAGAGCCCCATATCTACTCTAAGATAATGAGGGAGCTCAAGTTTTGTATCATAATTTACGGCAATATAAGAACGGTTTGTAACGGGGTCAGTTTCTACTCTGCGAGAATAATACATTGTACCGCTACCAAAAATTAAACGGGTATGAGCCTGCCAATTACTCCGTTTCTTAATTCTATCTTGCAGAAATATTTGGAGTGTGTGCGATTGATCCAAAATTCGCCTGCTGTAATCTGCCCCGCTCCCCTTTAATCTTTCACCTGTATCAAGAAAACCGTAACCTATCCAACTATTCATACCTTCAACAAGTTCACCTTTTAATAATAAGTCAAATCCGTAGGAGTAGCCTTCGTAGTTGTTCTCCTTCCCGTAATTTAGACGCATTTCATTCATATCTACAAAAAGAAGATCGTTCAAACTCTTATAAAACAGTTCAAGTTGTAATTCAAGCTCCGGTTTTACTTTGTATTGAACCCCCGCAATGTAGTGAACAGATTTTTGCGATAATAAATTTTTCCCTTCAACTTCATTTATATTTTTTAATTCGTAAAAGAAAGGCGGTTGATAATAATAACCCCACCGGAAATTGATTGAATAAACATTGTTAGGAACATAATAAAGTGCTATTCGAGGAGAAAACAGGTTCTCGCCGTTAAAACTATCGTGAGTAAATCTTAAACCGATATCCAAGTTAAGAAACTCCGATAAAAACAAATTAGATTGCACATATCCGCTAAAACGGTTTAATTGTGCCGAGTAGTTATTTGAAATCACCGTAGGTTCAACAGGAATTGAACCGGGTCCCTCTACTTCGTTAATGCTTTCAAATGTTTTACCGGCAATTTCTGATAAAGAAACCTGAAAACCTGCGGAAATATTATTTTTGTCAAATCGTTTTGATATCTCACCGCTAAAATTTAATGACTTTAACTCTAATGAGTTCTCTGCTTCCTCAATTCTCGACTTCAAATAATCTCTAAACTGCGGCTTATAAGCATCGGGAATAAAATAAATGTCTGATTTGAGGTCTAAATTTTCGTCTTCATTCATTCTAAAAAAAGATGCGTTAAGCTTAACAAATATATCTTCGGATAATTGTCTGTTTATTTTTAACCCGCCCAAGAGAGTATTATATCCATACTTTCTCTCGCCGTCATAATCAATAGAAATACCTCTAATCACATAATCAAGTCTGAAATGCCCCGTCCAATTTTTAGGAGTAAGGTCATATTTATTTTTGGCGTAAATTGCAAATATTTCAAGGGATGTAAGCGAATCGGGGGTAAAACTGCTCAGAAATTGAATATCCCAAAACTCGGGGCTATATTGCCCGCTTGTCTGTTGCTCGTTTGAAAATATTGTGGGGTAAGCGTACCGGAAAGCTAACATCGAATTAAAACTACCGATAGCATTTTGTAATGACAATCCGGAGTTTAACAAGTTTGCTCTCGCTATTCCGTGTACTCCTTCTTTTCTCTCTTTTTTGTAATCGACAACTAATGCCGATGACATTTTATCTCCGTACTGAGCCGGGAAAGCACCACCGTAAAATTTTAATCCGCCAATTAAATCAGGGTTAATCAACGATTGATTTTCTTCGATTCCCTGCCTTAACATATATGGTCTAAAAATTTCGAAACCATTTAAGTAGATTAGATTCTCGTCAAAACTCCCGCCCCTTACATTGTAACCACTGCTCATTTCGTTGGCTGATTTTACACCGGGTAATATAACAAGCCCTTTAAGCACATCTGAATTAAGATTGGGCATCCTTCTGATGTCTTCACGGTCTATTGTTTCAATTGCGGTTGATTTGCTTTCCGAATTGCCTGTTACGGTAACTTCTTCGTTTAGAAACACAACATTTTTTAACCTAACATCATAACTGAAGAATTCATCGCCGGCTTTGAGTATTATATTAGTAGAAAATTCCTCATACCCAACAAAAGAATAGGTAACTTTGTGAACACCGGGCGGCAGACTTATTCTATAAGCGCCTCTTGAGTTTGTTGCTGTTCCGGTTGAAAGAGCGTGAATAGTGACATTGCAGTTTTCGAGTGGGTCTCCGGTTTCCCGGGAGGTAACATTCCCAATCAGCAGAACTTGCTTTGACTGTGGAAATATTAATATACTTAGTAGTAAAAGTAACGGAAATAAAAGCTTTCGCATTGCGAATATTTTTCTGATTTAATTAATAAAGCAGTAGCCGATAAATTCTAAAGTAATCTCCGTTATTTTGAACTCATAAATACGAAATAGGCGTGAATTTATCAAATCATTTTTTTTTGCACCGGTTAATATTTGCCTCAACGATAGGAAATGTATGCCGGTTGAAGCATATTATAAAAAGAAGGTTTCACGGGCAATTTACAACCAAATCCCTTGTTAAAATTTTTTGTTTCGCAAACTGCCTTATCTATAAACTTTCATTCGTGAAACCTTCAATAATCTATTTCAACATAATTTCTTGGCTAAAATTATGTTACATCTCTCCTTTAGCAATTAAATTAAGAGCGCTACCGGCTTTAAACCACTCAAATTGTCTTTCGTTAAAAGTGTGGTTCAAGAATATTTCGTCAGTTGTGCCGTCTTTGTGTTTAATCAACATTGTAAAGGGTTTACCCGGAGCAAACTCTTTTAAGCCTTTTATACTAACCTTATCGCCTTCTCTTATTTTATCATAATCGGCAGGATTAGCAAAAGTGAGTGGGAGTAAACCTTGTTTTTTGAGGTTTGTTTCGTGAATTCTTGCAAAACTTCTTACAATTATTGCTCTTCCACCTAAAAATCTTGGTTCTAAAGCAGCATGTTCACGACTTGAGCCCTCACCGTAGTTCTCATCACCAACAACAATCCATCCAATTCCGTTAGCTTTATAGTCACGCGCAACTTCCGGAACAGATTTATAATCGCCGTTTCTTTCGTTTTTAACTTTTCCGGGGTCACCTGTAAATGCGTTGATTGCACCGATAAACATATTATTTGAGATATTGTCAAGATGACCGCGGTATTTTAACCAAGGACCTGCCATCGAAATATGATCTGTTGTGCATTTTCCTGCAGCTTTAAGAAGCAGTACCATATCGTCAAGGTCTTCGCCGTTCCAAGGTTCAAAAGGTTGTAAAAGTTGCAACCTGTCACTTGAAGGATCAACTTTAACTTCAACAGAAGAGCCGTCAGGGTGAGGAGCAACAAAACCTAATTCACCTTTGTCAAATCCTTTTGAAGGTAATTCTGCACCAACAGGCGGGTCTAATTTAACTTTCTCTCCTTTTTCGTTCACTAACTCATCGGTTAACGGATTAAACGAAAGACTTCCTGCAATTGAGAGCGCCGTAACAAGTTCGGGAGATGCAACAAAAGCGAGTGTATCAGGGTTACCGTCATTTCTTTTTGCAAAATTCCTATTAAACGAAGTAACAATAGTATTTCTCACACCTGTTTTAACATCCATTCTTTTCCACATACCAATACAAGGACCGCAAGCATTAGCGAGAATTGTACCGCCAAATTCGGTAAGTGTTTCAAGCTGTCCGTCTCTTTCTATTGTAGCTCTCACTTGTTCAGAACCCGGAGTAATAGTGAATTGTGATTTAGCTTTTAAGCCTTTGTTTAATGCTTGTCTTGCTATATTTGCAGATCGGTCAATATCTTCGTAAGATGAATTTGTACAGCTGCCTATTAAACCTACCGAAATAAAATCAGGGTAGTTATTATCAACTGCTGCTTTTTTTAATTCGGAAATAGGCCATGCTAAATCGGGAGTGAACGGACCGTTTATATGCGGTTCAAGTGTATCTAAATTAATCTCGATTATCTCATCAAAATATTTTTGAGGATTGCTGAGCACATCGTCATCAGCTTTAAGCTCATTAGATAAAGACTCTGCTAATGCGGCTACATCTTCCCTTTCTGTTGAGCGAAGGTAAGCTGCCATTTTAGAATCGAAAGGAAACAAGGAAGTTGTTGCTCCAATTTCTGCACCCATGTTACAAATTGTGCCTTTACCGGTACAAGAAATTGACGCCGTACCGTCTCCAAAATATTCTACAATTGCACCGGTTCCGCCTTTAACTGTTAAAATTCCCGCCAATTTAAGAATTACATCTTTCGGTGAAGTCCATCCGTTTAATTTACCTGTTAATTTAACTCCTATAAGTTTTGGCCATTTAAGTTCCCATGCCATACCCGACATAACATCAACGGCATCGGCACCCCCAACACCAATTGCAATCATTCCTAATCCGCCTGCGTTTGGAGTATGCGAATCTGTTCCTATCATCATTCCGCCGGGAAATGCGTAATTCTCTAAAACTACTTGATGGATAATTCCTGCACCGGGTTTCCAAAAACCGATACCATATTTTTGACTGACACTCTCAAGAAAATCAAACACTTCTTTACTGTCTGTTGTGGCTCTTAGTAAATCATCTTTTGCTCCGGTCATTGCCTGAATCAGGTGGTCACAGTGAACTGTTGAGGGTACTGCGGTTGTCTTTTTACCTGCCGACATAAATTGGAGCAGTGCCATTTGAGCTGTTGCATCTTGCATTGCTACTCTATCGGGTGCCAAATCTGCGTAATCTTTGCCGCGTGAATATTCGCTACTCACATTCTCCCAAAGATGTGCATACAATATTTTTTCTGCATAAGTAAGCGGGCGATTCAATATTTTCCGAGCCGATTCCACTTTGTTAGAGAAATTCTCATATAATTTTTTTATCATATCTATGTTTGGGGTCATAAAATTTCCTTAAGAGGGTTTATTTTCTAAAAATCGTTTCTAATTGATACAAATATAATTAAATTTTAGCTTCTAACTTTTTACTTCTCGCTCTAAATATTTGCGAATTAATTATGAACTGTTTATTTAAAGATTCCGGAATTGATGATTTTTTGAAAGATGCCTCAAATTTTAGGGGCAGTTGCGATGGGGTCTTCTTTCCCGAAAACCACGATGATGTTGTAAGCATTATTACCGAAGCTAATGAATTAAAGTCGAAAATAACCGTGGCAGGAAACGGAACAGGGCTAACCGGCGGTAGAGTGCCCCTTTCAGGGAAAGTTATTTCACTTTCGAAGTTAAACTCTCTATTAGAAATCGACAAAGTAAATATGACCGTAACAGCATCGGCAGGTATTATTCTTAAAGATCTGCAAGAATTTTGTGAAAGTAACGGCTTTTTTTTCGCCCCTGATCCAACAGAAACTCTCTGTCAAGCCGGTGCAGTTGTAGCAACTAATGCAAGCGGAGCAAAATCATACAAATACGGTGCTACAAGAAATTCGGTTCAAGAGTTGGATGTTGTTCTGCCTTGCGGTGATACTCTCACAATTAAGAGGGGAGAAATTTTCGCTAACGGAAATGTAATGCAGTTTAATTCCGCCTCCGGAAAAAAATATTTATTCCCTCTTCTGGATATTCAAATGCCAAATGTTAAAAACTCAGCAGGCTATTATTCAAAACCGGGAATGGATTTAATTGATCTTTTTATAGGACAAGAAGGAACACTCGGAATTATCACCAAGTGTAAATTTACTATTCATCCCGTACCTGAAACTTTGTTCTCCTGTTTGGCGTTTTTTGATGATGTTGCTGACTCTTTAAGTTTTATTGAGTATTTTAAATCTGAAGAAAATACCTCTCTTAGTCCCAGGGCGTTAGAGTTTTTTGACGGTAATGCGTTAAGATTTTTATCGGAAGATTATCCGCTTTGCGCCGGAGATTATGCTTCAGGAGTGTGGTTTGATGAAGAGTGTACTAACGCCGGTTTTGATAAACTCACGGATGAATATATCTCGGTTCTAAACAAATTTAATTGCCATGATGATAATATTATCCCGGCATTCGATTCAAAAACTCACCTGTTAATAAAAGAATTTAGACACGCTATATCTTATAAAATAAATGAATTTGTTGCTTCAAAGGGTTTGCGTAAATTAGGTACAGATACCGCCGTTCCCTCCGAATATTTTACCTCATTCTATTTTAGTTGTCAAAACGGTGCTGAAAAGAGTGGGCTAAATCATGTCTCTTACGGACATTTTGGCGATTCACACCTGCATTTAAATTTTATCCCCGAAAATGATTCGCAATTTGAACTGGGGAAATCACTTTACAGGGAGATATGTAAATTGGCTGTAGAAATGAGAGGTACAGTTTCAGCCGAACACGGAATAGGAAAAACTAAAACTGACTATTTAGAAATTATGTACGGTGAACAGGGGATGAAAGAATTTGCAAAATTAAAGAAAGTACTTGACCCGAACCTTATACTAAACTTCGGAAACATTGTACCGGAAAAATTTTTTACAATTTAAAGATTACAGAATACCGACTTCAAAGCTTTGTAATAAAATTTAAATTATTCAGCTTTTAATAAAAAACAGTCATCAAACTTAACAATGTTTGATGACCGTAAGTTAAAAACCGTTTTCCCGGTTTGCCAAAATTAATTTGAATCAGAGCCGTAAATAGTTACTCTCGGAGCATATTGACCGTCAATTTTTTTGAGGCGTTCAAAAGCATCTTCGTTGAGTCTGAAAAACTTTAACCCATAGAAATAGGGATTCTTTCTTAGCAGAGGTTGTTCGTCAGGATGAGGCTCACCGTTATTCCCTGCCCTTAATTTTTTGTTATCCTCTCTTATTTTTGCGTTTTTCTTGTCAATTTCGGGATTTTCTTTCTTTCTTTTTTCGGTAAGTTCAAGTTGGTATTCAACATAAGACATCATAGTTTGAATTTTGACTTCGGGTTCTGTTGAATGGATAAAATTAACGGTGCCGTCATATTCAACAGAAACTAAACCTACATGTCCCACCCATGGTTCTGCAGGCTCATAACCTCTTACTACATTAACAAAATCGCCGGTTTTTAGAGTTTTAAGAACATCTTCAATTTTATCAGCCGGAATATATTCCCATTCGATATATTGTACCGGTATATCCTTCCCGATGTTAAATTTTGAGAAAAATGCAGCTCTATTAATTTTAGTTTTAACCTTATTTGTTTTTCCTTTTGCAATTTCATTGGTGATATCAGAAATTAACCACGAGTTATTGTTAGTCCAATCGGCTTCGGTATAGTGATTACGGGTTAGCATTCCTATTACACCGTCTTTATACCTGATTCTTTGTAACATAGCAAAAAACTGTTTCCAATTTTTACTTAAAGCCATTGCGTAAGTGTGTTCGCTAAAGACTACGCAATCACTTTTGTCAAGAGAATACAAAGGCTCACCGTCATAAATTTCAAACGGATATTCACCGAGTAGATAAATTTCATAAGGTTGACCTATGTTCTTTTTGGCAAGATGTTGAATTCTCTTTCTTAAATCGGGTTCTACAATATGAAGATATGCAATATATTTTTCCACCTCGGTAGGAGTAAACTCAAAAAGTGGCTTTTTAATTAATGAATCGAGTAATTCAACGGTTAAACCGGCTATTTCTGCAGCTTCGGGATTTCTGATTTCAGGAATGGCAGAAAAATCAGCGTCAGTTTGTGCATAATTAATTTTGAAAGTCAATGAAATGAATAATAATAGGAAAAGAAGAGGTTTCATTTTGATAATTCCGGATAATTTTTTAGAACAATTTGAACAGCTTGGTTAAGTGAGTTTAATACATTATAATATTCACCAGAGAGACCGCTAACCCACCCTCTCCAAATAATTGTGTCAGAAACAGGGTCAAAAAAATCTATTACAAGTAACCCCTCAATTACTGTTGCACCCGCATCTTCACTCTGCCAAACACCCCGCCACTTTTCATCTATTAGCGAACCATAAGCGGAGTTTATATCAGAATTTACATAGAATTTAAACAAAATATCAGGGTTGTTTTCGTTAAAACTTAATCCCTTTTCGCTTAAAATTCCGGAAATAGCATTGTTTAAACGGGATGTTAACAGCGGACTTTTACTCTCCTGCTCAGCGTGGATCATTGGAGAAAAAGTTTTGTACTTACTGTAATCTATTGAATCAGATTTATTAAATCCATGCTCGTAAGTTGAACAACCGTTTAAAGTGAGCAACAAACCATTAATCAACAGAATTTGGAAAAAGGTACTAAATTTTTGCATTCTCATATTTATTGTTAATTTAAGTATGTAACAAATAAATTATTTGTTGATTTAAATATAATAATAAGGAATGACTATGTACGGTAATTTTTCCGGTCCAAAAATGTATTTGGCAAAACTTGTTCCCGATATGAAATTTGTAGGTATATTCTACATAATTATCGGAGCCCTTTACTGCCTCACAATTATTGGTGCTATTATTGGTGGGGTATTGACACTTGTGAGTCAGGGTATTGTCGTGGTCGAAACTGCCCAACGGGTAGTGGTCTTTCAGACACTTGGCGGTACATTGCAAGAACCACTCGGACCGGGGACACATATTATCATCCCCGGATTGCAACAAGCCACTGTCTATAGCGTTGCCCAACAAAATGTGACGATGGGCAATGAAGTGGGTGGTTCTGGTGATCCAATCACGGCGCTCACAATTGATGGTCAAACAGTCACATTCGATATTACTGTGTTATATTCTGTCAATACCGATTCAGAATCGCTTAACACACTACACCAACGTTGGAATGTCAATTACGAAGAAAATTTTGTCATCCCGACTGTGCGTAACTTAGCACGAGAGGTTGTTTCTGGTTATAAAGCCGCTGACATTTATGGTGCAGAACGCGGTGCAATGGAAGATACCATGCAAACACGCATTTTAGACCGCTTTGCATCGGAAGGTCTTATTTTGACCGACCTACAAATTCGGGACATTGAATTTTCTCAGGCATTTGCCGATGCAATTGAACGCGCACAAATTGCCGCACAAGAAGCCGAACAAGCTAATTTGCGTGTGCAACAACGTCAAGCCGAAGCCCGCCAAGTAGAGGCAGTCGCTATCGGTGAAGCACAAGCCGCTATTGCTCGTGCTGATGGTGAAGCACAAGCAACAATTATTCGCGCACAAGCTGAAGCCGAAGCCTTAGCCCTCATCAGCGCCCAATTGAAGGCGAATCCGTTGCTCATTCAATATCAATGGATTGTCAGCCTTGCCCCAACTGTCACAACGGCGGTGATTCCATCGAACAGCCCATTCTTATTCGATTTTAATAGCATCACCGATTTGCCAGAAGCGGATGAAAATTTTGTCCCGCCTGTTGTCCCAACACCAGAACCAACCCCACGTCCATAAGATTAAATGGTGGTGTCATTGTTTGTAGGGACTTGCCATGGCAAGCCCCTACACATGGCAAGCCCCCAAATATGGCATACAAATTATACCCCTTGTAAATATTCTGCCTCGACTGTCTTAATCGCAAAACGCCTGTCATCAAATGCGACAGTGACTTCTTCTACTTCACCTTCTTTTTTGCTCAATAACACGCTTCCGTGACCAAATTTGCCATGTAACACCCTATCCCCAGAGTTAAAACGGGTTTGAGGCTTGCTTGTCTCTTGTGTCTCGGAGAAAGGGGTAATTTTTGCCCGAATATCCATTTGGCGTGGTGTATCGGGTGTTGTGACTTTGGGCGGTGTGGATGGTTT
>JACSRR010000197.1 GCA_014879635.1 Ignavibacteriaceae bacterium
CGACCGCCTCCGGGGTCGAACAAATCTGAATTTCTTTTTTACTACAAATATGTGACACCTCCGGCGTCAGAAATTAAATTTTCTACCCACTGCAAGCACAGCGATTTTTCAGCGTTAGCGAACTTTCAACTGCCTTGCGCCTCCCTTCACTCCCGACCCAGTCGGGATCGCTTTTATCCACAACCCACTAATTTTTCCTGTCAACTGCGTTTCGCATTTTTTCTCTCTGCATTCTTTGCGTAATCAGTAGTTAAATATTTAATGGATAGCGGGCAGAAAAATCAACCCCGAACCCTTAAATTACTCTTGATTTTCGGAATCGATGTCAACCATTTTGATATCTTTCACATAATCAGAAAGTCTGGGATTTTGTATATCGCGCAGCTGATTTAAAATATAAGTAATTTCATCCACAGCAGTTTCAATATATTCAACCCGTTTAATCAGATTCTCTTTTGAAGGAGCATCTTTTTCTACTTCCCTTTTAATTGAAGAGAGTGCGAGTTTAATGACAGTTAGAGGTTGCTTAATTTTATGGTTAGCAGTAACAACCGTAGCGGCAAAGATATTTAACTTTTCAACCTCTACAGATTTTTTTTGAGCTTCACGAAGTTTAAGCGCTGCTTTTATGCGAGCAATAATTTCTACACGCTCAAAAGGTTTCTTAATATAATCGTGTGCCCCGGCTTGAAGACCTACACTTGTATCATCAGCTGATACTCTAGCAGTAACAAGAATAATAGGAATATCCTTTGTAACAGGATCTTTAGTAAGTTTTTCACAAATTTCTAAACCGTTAACTTTAGGGAGCATAATATCAAGCAGGATTAAATCGGGATGTTTGTCATAAACAAGTTTCATCCCTTCCTCACCGTCAAAAGCACTAATTACATCATAATTCTCTCTTTGGAGAATAGTTTCTAAAAACTTCACATTTTGTGAGTGGTCGTCCACAATTAAAATTAGAGCCATTTTTTAATCTCCGGCTTTTAAAAGATTATTAATTTCAAGAATTAAATTGTCAACCTCAAAAGGTTTTTCAATAATAATATCACAAGTTAAGTTTCTCTTTCGTAATTCATTGTCAATATAATCACAAGCTGATATGATTCCGGTCTTAAAGTTAAACCCTTTTTCTTTGAGAGTTTCTAAAACATCAAATCCATACTCGGTATTCATATAAATATCTGTAAGAAAAAGATTAACATCATTATCACTAATATAATTAAATGCACTTCGGGAATTGTTACAGTAAACAACATTGTAACCAATTTCTTTTAAAAAGGGGCTAACATTTTCAAAAATAATATTATTGTCATCCAAAAAGAGAATAGTTTTCATAAACTCCAAAAAAGAAAATTAATTAATTACACGCGTATTGGGTGAATAAGTAACATGTTGAATACCGTCTAATTTAATAACAACAACTTTAACTAAGTTAGAATCTGCATCAACCGAAATAACATATCCGTTTTGAATAGCATCACCCGGATATAGGGTAAATTCTGTTCCGTCAGCCGCGCTAAAAACACCGCCGTTCTTTTCAATTTTCTTTAATGTAATTAGATAAGGGTCTAAATTAGCCATTGCAGGAGCATATTCAAACTTAGTGCCCGGCGGAAGCATAAAATTAAAAACTTCAGGCTTAATTTTCGAAAACTCTAACTCAGGTATTTTAGCATATTCCACAATTGGTGCACCGGGATTATAAACAATTCTTCCGTTGATACCGTAATTTAATAAAAGTTCACCCTCATAAAAAGAGTTTAGGTTAATTCTGACTAATTCAATAGTCTTTAAATACCTGTCATTTTCAATATATGTGATTAACTTAACAATATCTTCAAAACTCCCTCGTCCGTAAATAGAAAACTCCAAATACGGAAAGCCGTTACCGTTCTTTAATCCCGTTGAATCTTTGTAAGTATAGTTTATTCTAAAAGACGGAGAGGAGTAATTTTTAGCAACTACGGCAAATTTTTCGAGGAACTTTGAATCAGGATTTCCCGGAATCAAGTACTGAGAATTTTCGATTTCAAAACTGATTTGCTTTAAAGTGTCACTGTTTTTGTTAATAATTGAATCAATCTCAGTAGGATTTGTTGAGTTAACGCCGTAAAAATTCAGATTTTCATAAGAATTGTAATTGCTGATACCAAAATACAATGCGGCAGAAAAAAAAATCATAAACAAAACGGTTGGTAAAATAATCTTTTTCAATTAACCTCTTCAATCAAAAGGCTGAATCGATAATATCTTTTACCTTCGTAAGTCATATCTTTTACGAAATTAAGTTTCACCGACTTAAATGCCTCCACAAATTTAAGAGGATCATCCTTTTTTTCGGAAAGTCCTTCAATTAGAATAAATCCGTTACCATGATGAAGTAGAGAGATTACCCACAGATTCGGAAAAGTAGCAGAAATTTCGGAAAGCTCTTTTATTTTAGAAAATCCGGGAGTTGAGTTAGAATAAATACCGCTTATTAACGAAAAATTTTTTTCTAAACTCCGCCGTTTTACATCAAAATTTTCAATTCCTTTCATAAGTACCGGGTCACTTTTTATTCTATTTGAAAGTATGGCGTTTGATTCTCTAACTCCGGCACCATAAAAAAAGAGAAAGCAAGTTAACAGCACAAAAAATAGAACTCCGGTGTATAAATAAGAAACCAATTTCCTATTATTGCGCCGGTTCAAAATACCGCTATTAAAAACCTCTATTTCTCTTAGTTTAATATCGAAAATAGTATTTCTTTCCGGACCACTAAAAATAACTGCCGAAATGAGAGCCAAATTTTTCTCCGAATATTCCTTTAGTTCTCTTTTGTGAGCAGTTATCGAAAGCTTTTCTAACGAAACAGACACAGGTTTTTCTATAGCAGCAGTATCAAAGAGGAGTTTAATTGAATCGAAATCTGAAACCGAAGAGTAGTAAATATGGTCAGGCATCCAATAGCCGGCAACAATTTGAAGTTTAGTAGAAACAACGCTAAAATCCACAAATTTGGTTGAACGAACAAAATCGATAGCAAATATCTCCCTGCCAATTAATTTCACTATTGTAATATAATCATCTTCAAAAAGCAAGATTACTGTTTTATCATCGGGAAAAAATTTGTTTTGTTTAACAAATAACGCCGCTAACGGAACAAAATCGGGTGTGAGGAGTGAAATAGGAATTCCGCCGGGATAAAGCGATTCGGATAAAGTAAGAAACTCGTTAGTAATTTGGAAAATTTCAAATTCATCTGCTAAAAATGAAAAGTCAGTAAGTTTTTCTTTTCTTAGGTCGGCAATTTTAGGGGTAAAATTGTGATTTTGGTAAAAAGCACCGATAAGTATTGAGATTGAATAATTAGACAGGCTCTTTTTATCTAAATTTGCTTTAATCCATGACGAAATTTTAGCGATATCAAGAAAATCTTTTTTGGATTGTACAGTAGAACCGGAAGAATCATCACCTGAAAGAGAATAGATTTCAAATTCTTCGAAGGAGATAATATTTATGCTTGAGTTTGCAGATTCAAAAATTCCTGCTTTAATTTTCGAACTTGAGACAGAAAAAACGATAGTTCCGAACATTAATTGACTTTTTTTATATATAATTAAGAATTATGAACTTAATTTGCTATTTTATAACTATATTACGAAATTGTATAAAGCACATTCCGTAAAAAACAACAATTTAAATAAATATAAGGTATAAATATGATAAAAAACAGAATTTTTGTTTTATTATCCGTTTTGACTCTCTCTGTCGTATTTTTGGGCTGCCCCGGAAAAAAAGATGAACCGAAAGAGCCCGTTGAAACAAAAGACACCACTAAAGTGGTAGAAAAACCCGTAGTTGAAGAACCAAAAGTAGTAATTCCTGATTTTGTTGGGTCTTACTCAGGAGCGGTAGGAAACATGGCGGCAAGTATGACTGTATCTAAACAAGACAGCATTACTTTTACTGCAGTTGTTACTATTGCTTCAAGAACTCCCGTGGTTCAAAATATGAAAGGTTCATACGATCCGGATAAAAAAACCGTAAAATTAACAACACAAGAAACTTTTAGATATAACGGTGACTTTTCAGGTACACTTTCTGAAGACGGAAAATCAATTTCCGGAACTTATGTTCAGAGAGCTGATAACGCATCTTCTGTCTTCAAACTTACCAAACAATAAAAATCACGGAGAATCATTTTATGTTAAAAAAATTATTTGCTGCAGCTTTGCTTATTAGCACTGCGTTAGTATTAAATTCCTGCGATAGCGCAGATAACCCACTTTCAAGCACAAAAGGAAAAGTATTTGTTACCTCAACCCCTGATAGTGCATTAATTTTAGTTAATGGTGTTAGTCAAAGTAAATTTACCCCCGATACAGTTCAATTAGACCCCGGAACTTATCAAATCACTTTGAGAAGATCAGCTTATAGAGATACAACAATTACAGTTTCGGTAGTTGCCAACCAAACAACTGTACCTGCAAGAGTAACTCTTACAGCTTCATCATTCCAAATTAATTCAACACCTGCTGGTGCAAGAGTTATCTTAAACGGTGCAAATACCGGTTTAGTTACTCCTGCTAATGTTACTCTCTTACCCGGTACAAATACCATTAGACTTGAAGCTGAATCAAGATATGATTCTACTTTCACTGTTGTTGGTGCTAGTGCAGTAAGTCCTATTAATGTTACTTTAAGATCCAGCTTAACTCAGCGTACAAGCGTTAGAATTTATGAATCAGCTACAACTGCTTCAGTACCTTCAGGTTTAATTCTTGTAAGCGGTAGAGCTTCTACAATTGGTTCCGGATCAGGTAGAGATTCAGTTGATGTGTTCTACAGAAGCGGTACATTTACAATTGCATCGGCAAGTTTATTTAGCTCATCTTTGAGAGAATCATTCTTGAAAGTTGGTACTTCAAATAACTTGAACGATGGTGTTGCTACAACCGTTAAAGATCCTTCATGGACTACATCGGGTGTTGCCGATACTCAAGTTAATTATTTCTTCATTTATACACTAAACGGTAACTACGCAAAAGCTAGAATTACCGGTTCAGGCGGTGGTGTTGGTTTAGATCCTGCATGGGTTGAAATCACATACTGGTATAATGGAGAAGTTGGCGATTTAGGTTTCCAACCTTAATCTCAATTTAACCCAAAAATTAAAAAAGCCCTTGCAAAAGGGCTTTTTTATTTTAAATATGTAGTGCGTTATAGGTTCAAAGTTAAAATTCCGGTTGCGGTGTTCGGAGTTGAAAGGGAAACGGAAGAATTTAGTTGTCTGTTCTCCCGTTTATGCCGGGAACGCTAATCATTGAAAGTGAATAGAAGAAGGGTGAAGGGTAATCCAGACAGGGGTCGGAAGTACCGGGTTAGAAAATGTTTTTCAAAATTTTCCCACCCACTATCAAGAACCCACCACTTTATTAATGAAAGTGGATACAGAGAATTTTAAAATGATTATTGATGCAAAGGGATTCGTCTTTGCAAATCGGGGGGGTAAAATCTAACTTTAGTGCAATTCTTTAAACCAATAAGGTTTTACTTCTTGCTTTTTTAACTTATTATAATCCAATATTTTTTTGAGAGAGGTTTTTTCTTCGGCACTAAGAACGGGCCAAATGGTTTGAGGCATACTTTTGATTTTGCCGGAATTTAGTATAAATTCTATTTGCTCCGGAGTGAGGAAATTGTTTGACTTCAATTCAGTAAATAAATACACCAAATCGTAAATATTGGTTTTACCTTCTTCAAATTCTTTCAAAATTCTTCCAACAAAATCACTTAGATAGCTTTCAGGCACCTCATCCAAAGAATACCAAATCTTATCTGATTTTCTCCGGTCATCAGGCGTAACTTTAGAAGTGAAATAGAGAAAAAAATCACCTCTTTTCATCTTCTCTAACTTTTCGGCTAAAAGCTCGTTCTTAATTTGCGAAAAATGAAAGAATATATCTTTATCATAATAAAGGCTTTTGAGAAATCCAAAACCCTTTGCGTCTAATTTTTTGACTCGACAAAAATCCAACGGTTCTTCTTGCATATTATTCAGGCTATAAATCA
>JACSRR010000295.1 GCA_014879635.1 Ignavibacteriaceae bacterium
AAATCAAATTATGACGCTGAAGGCGTCAAATGTTTGTAGAAAATAGAATAATCTGATTTATTCGACCCTGAAGGCGGTCGCATGTTAATTTTTCCAAATTGATTTAAATCTTAAAAATAATTTAATGCCCGGTCATTTCGACCCCACTCAATTTCTACCGGGTTGGGAGTGGATTATCGGGTTCAGACAGTTTTTGAACAAAGAACTACGAACTACGAACTACGAACAAAGAACTACGAACAAAGAACTACGAACTACGAACTACGAACAAAGAACTACGAACAAAGAACTACGAACAAAGAACTACGAACAAAGAACTTAATTTCATATTAGTAATCTCAAATTACAAAATATTATAAAAATGAATAATTAAAACAGTAAGCTATTGATAAAAATCTGAAATAATGTTAAATTTGGAGTCTGATTTTGCCGCCGTAGCTCAGTTGGTTAGAGCGCCTGATTGTGGATCAGGAGGTCATGAGTTCAAATCTCTTCGGCGGTACTTATTTTAAGGCATTGTTTACAATGCCTTTTTTTATCATTTCGAGGTTTAAATTGCTATACCCCAGAAAAATAAAAGGCTTTAGAGATATACCCCCCGCAAACATGCAGCTGCGAATGAAAATTATTGAAGCTGCTTCTTCCGTTTATGAACTTTTCGGATTTAAACATTATGAAACACCAATTTTAGAATATGCAGAAATGCTTGGGAAATTTTTACCCGATACTGATTCTGTAGAAGAGGGTGTTTACTCTTTTAGAAATCCGGAACCGGAACCACTTTATGATTATACGGGTAAAGAACTTAGAGATGAAAATGACCATGTGATTATGGAGAATCAGTTTCTTGCCTTAAGATACGATTTAACTGCTCCTTTAGCCCGTCTTTACTCAGAAGATATTTTTATGGGGGTAATTAAAAATCAGATTGTTTCTTCTAATCCGCCGCTTTTCAGAAGATACCAATACGGACCTGTTTTCAGATTTGAAGCTAAATTAGACCCGGGCAGATTTCGCGAATTTTGGCAACTTGATTTTGATACCGTAGGATCCGCTGATGTTGCTACCGATGCCGAAGCTACTATTATTTTAGCCGAAGCCCTTCAAAAAATTGGACTTAATAAAGAAGACTTTACAGTTAAAATTAACAATAGAAAATTATTAAAAGGTTTACTTGCAAGTGCCGGAGTTGTGGGAGATGAATCAGAAACTGCTGTTTTAAGGGTGCTTGATAAAGTTGATAAAATTGGAATAAACGGTGTTGAGGGCGAACTCGGAAAAGGAAGAGAAGATTTATCGGGTGCATATATAAATGGACTTAATTTAGATTCAAACTTCGTAAATAAAATTACAGGATTTTTGGAAAAATTCTCTTTACTTTCGGGCAGGCTTGAAGTATTAACAGAACTTTCGAAAATTGAGGCGGGAGAATTGTTTACTGAGGGATTAAGCGAATTAGAAAAAATTAATTTGTTTCTTGAATCTTCCGGATATCCCGAAAGTTTGATAGAATTCTCTCCTGCTTTGGTAAGAGGTATGGGTTATTATACCGGTCCGGTTTTTGAGGTTGAAAGCTCACTTACCTATAAAGACTCTAAAGGCAAAACGAGAAAAGTGGGTTCTATTTGCGGAGGCGGAAGATACGACGGATTAGTTGAAAAGATAGTCGGAATGCGCGTTCCTGCTACCGGTGCCTCTATAGGTGTTGATAGATTAGCAGAACTACTTACTCTAACCGGTGCAATTAGTACCGGTAAAGTTAATCCTGTATTGATTGTTGCTTTTGATGCCGGATTGATGCACGAATACCAAAAGATTGCGTCTGAATTAAGAAGTGTGGGTATTGCAACCGAGGTTTACTACGGTATGAACAAAAACTTGAAAAAACAATTAGGGTATGCCGATAAAAATGCACACCCTTTAGCTGTTCTAATGGGGAGTGACGAATATGAGAAAGGAATTGTTACTCTGCGTGACCTAAGAGCAGGTGCAATTAAAAGTGATGAGATTAAAGACAAAGAAGAGTGGAAAAAGAGCCTGCAATTTGAGTGTTCAAGAACTGACTTGGTGACTTCGGTAAAAAATCTATTAGAAAAAAGCCGTTAATTTGCGGCACTTTCTTTCACTAAAGTGGTTTCAGTAATGCAAACTTTATATCTAACCGGAAAAGATTTAACTCCTCAACAACTCCTTGATGCATCTAAAGGCGAATTTTTTGTTGAAATTGAAAAATCAATAAAAGAGAAGATTCACTCCCAAAGAAGAATTCTCGAAGAAATTGTAAAAAATGATTCTTCCAGAAAAATTTATGGTATCAATGTTGGGGTGGGTAGCCATAAAGACACATTTGTTTCGGTTCATGAAGCTGAAACACATCAACTTAAATATTTACTCTCTCACAATTGCGGAACGGGAACTCCTATACCTGAAAATGCATCAAGAGCAATGATGATTATAAGGTTAAATTCATTTGCTCATGCCGTTTCCGGAGTTTCACTCCAATTATGCGAAACATTAGAAAAATGTTTAAACCTCAACATTACCCCTGTTATTCTTGAAGAAGGATCTGTTGGTGCAAGCGGCGACCTCGTTCCTCTTGCTATGTTAGGCTGTGTTCTTGCAGGTGTTGAAGATGCACATTGTTTTTATAAGGGAGAAATGCTTCCGGCAAAAAAAGCGTTTGAAATGGCGGGCATTAAACCCCATAAATTCGGCTTCAAAGAGGCTATGGGGCTTACTAACGGTACAAATTTTATGAGCGGATTAGGTACACTTCATTTAATTGAAGCCGAAAACTTGTTAAATACCGCTTCGGTTTCAGCTGCTCTATCTTTAGAGGCTATTCGTGGTGAGAAAGACGCTTTCGAAGAATTTTTAATAAACAAAAGACCTCATCCCGGACAGTTAAAAATAGCAAAACAAATAAGAAGTTTAATTGCCGGATCTAGAAGAATGTCGCATGCGGCTCAAAAAGTCGTATTTAAGGACCAACAAGAATCAACTGCCACTGAAAGGATACAAGACAGGTATTCATTCAGATGCGTTCCGCCGGTACATGGATCAGTTAGTGATGCTTTAAATCATTTTAGAAACACTTTAACTTTAGAGATTAATTCAGTTACTGATAACCCGTTGTTTGAAGAGAGAGAGAATGGTGATATCAAATCGTACAGTGGTTCTTTATTTCACGGGCAGCCGTTAGCAGGTATAATTGACTATGCTAAAATTGCTTTAACTACTCTGGGTTTAATTTCTGATAAGCGATCTTTTTCAATATTAAACAAAACTTTAAGTTTCGGGCTTCCGCCAAACTTAGCCGTAAATGCTCAAGCGGGTGATTCGGGATTAATGTTGGCTCAATACGCAGGCGCTGCCAGGGCTGCCGATTCAAGAGTACTTTCTACTCCGGCTTCTATTATGAGCTTAACAACATCCGCTTCTCAGGAAGATTTTGTTTCAATGGGGAGTATAGGTGTGTTGCATCTAGGGAAAATTATCCATAATTTAACCGTAATTCTTGCCGTTGAGTTATTGTGCGGTTTGAGAGCTCTTCAAATGACAAATAATAAAGAAGGGTTTCTAACGGGTGAGCTTGCCAAATTAGGGGCAGGTACAAATACGGTATTTGAATATTTGAATACTCTTTTCCCGGAGCCGAAAGGGGATTTATTAGTTAAAAATGATATTGATAAAATGTGTGAATTGATAAAATCGGGAGAAATCATCAATCAAGTTAAATATGTTTTCGAGTGATGAACCGCTAAATTTAGACGCTGCCGGTACAATAACCGATTTATCGCCTTTTTTTGGCGGTAAATTAACCGTTCACATGAAAAGATTAGATTTGATTCACCCGGTATTGGGTGGAAACAAGTTCTTCAAATTAAAATACATTATTAAAAAGATAAAAGAAGAGGGGCACCCGGGTTTTATAACTTTTGGCGGAGCATATTCAAATCATATTGCTGCTTCTGCATTGACTGCCAAATTAGCCGGACTAAAATCTACCGGAATAATAAGGGGAGAAAACCACGACCAACTAAACCCCACTTTAAGTTTTGCTGAAAAATGCGGTATGAAGTTAGTCTATATTAGCCGGAGTGATTATAAACAGCGTTACTCCGAAAAATATCAAGATAATATTAGTAAAGAATTTGATAATTTACCGGTAATTCCGGAAGGCGGGAGCAATATATTAGGCGTAAAAGGAGCATCCGAAATATTAAACAATAACGATTTTAATTATGATTATTACACTGTTCCCGCGGGGAGCGGAGGTACAGCTACAGGTTTAGCAATATCATTGCCGGTTAAAAAAAAGTTAATTGTTTACCAAGTTTTGAAAGCTAAAGATATTATCACTGAAAAAATTGAGTTATTCTGTTCGGAAATGAACCTGCAATCGGTTGAAAATTATGAAATAAATACGGGTTACCATTTAGGCGGTTTTGGAAAGTTGAGTAGTGAACTTATTGAATTTATTAGAAGTTTTGAACAACAAACGGGGGTATTGGTTGATCCAGTGTATAACGGTAAAATGTTGTACGGATTATTTGACCTGATAAAATCGGGTTACTTTCCAGAATCGTCAAAAATACTCGTTATTAATACGGGGGGCGGTCAAGGTTGGTATGGGTTCATACAAAAAGCATCAAAAAATTATCTCTCAAACATTAATTCACTTTTGTTAAATTAGATTTACAGTTCTAAAATTAAACGATTAAATTAAACACCTGTAAAATTACTTTTAAAAATTCTGAGTAAATAGAAATTGCCTTACGATAAAATACAAGTTGCCTTATTTTTCCTTAACGGTTTTTTGATTTCAAGATTAACTATCAAAGCCGGTTTACCCGAATGGATGGCAGAATTCTTTTTTGATAATAAAAGCCTCTCCACAATTAAAATTGTTCTCTATCTTATTACTATCACCGCATTAGTTTCCTTTTTTATCCCGAATGTAATCACAGTTTTAACTATAATTCCCGTAGTGCATATTATTGTAAAAAAATTGGGAAATAACGATGTAAAATCAGAGAGTAAATTAGCTACTCTTTTTGGTTTGGCAATTATTTACGGTGCTAATATTGGAGGTATGGGCTCATTAACCGGTACACCCGCAAACGGAATTATGCTAACCTTTATGGCTTTAAACGATGTTGCCGGAACCGAAAAAGTTACTTTCTTAACCTGGTTTATTTGGGGTATTCCTTTAGTTATAGGAATGATATTGACTGCTTGGGTAGTTTTGATCACAGTTTTTAGACCGGGCAAAATAGTAAAAGAAACAAGAATTGACAATTTAGGGTACCATATTGACGCTAAAAAAGTGAAAACTGCCTCAACCTACACAATAGCCTATTTTTTATCGTCACTGATTTTATCAGCCTTAATGATTTCTTATCCTGAATACTCGGCATATATTTTTTGGTTGACATTATTACTTAGTGTTTATTTTATTTTGGCGTTTTTTGTTAAAAAGTCAGACTGGGCAGAAGGTCTTTCAATTCCTATGCTTCAAATAAAAGACTGTTATTCAAATTTGCCAATGAAGGGATTTTTATTTGTGGGTTTATCGCTTGTGGCGGCAGGCTTTTTTTACTTGTTTAGTTTGCAGGATACGGTAGCTCCATTTTTAATTGAAAATCTTCCAAGCGGATCAAAAGAATTTATAATTTACATTGTGTTAGCAATTACGGTTTCCTTTTTAACTGAATTTATGAGTAACACAGCAGTTCAGATAACTTTTTTAGCAGTTCTTACTCCTCTGCACAGCTTAGTAAATTTTAATATAGTAGATGCATGTTTAATTGTAACATTTTCGTCAACATGCGCTTTTATGAGTCCGTTAGCCACCGGAGTAAACGGATTAGCTTTTGGTGGAATAAAAGGGTTTACTCTCAAACCAATGTTAATTACAGGGTTCATAATGAACATTGCCGGTGCAGTTGTTATATCAGTAATGATTTATTTTTTAGGAGATTTGATTTTTTAACAAAAAATCATTAAAAAATCTTA
>JACSRR010000177.1 GCA_014879635.1 Ignavibacteriaceae bacterium
AAAGGTGCAAAGATGTTCATTACTAATTGTATCTGCTTGTCATACCTGCGGAGGCAGGTATCTAGACGAAAGTATATGAGAGTCGTGCTATTTCAAAGCACCAGTTGATTTGTGACCTATAATCGTTATCATCCAAAATATTCTCGTGCCCTGAAATTAAAATTATTCTATTTCACGCGAAGACGCAAAGGCGCAAAGATATTTTTCTAGACTATAGACCTGCCAGGTTTGGACATCGTCAATGTTGAATAGCTACGGGTTCTAAACCTGGCAGGTTTTCTAAATCCTCTAGTGCCCTGGATTTACGTTTCTACTTTAATTCACCACTGGATACCTGCCTCCGCAGGTATGACGAGCGGACATGTTCCCCTCTCGAGAGGGGTGGCACCTTAGTGCCGGGGTGTGTTTTTCACAGACATGTATGACAAGCGGACATTTCCTTTCCCAAACTGGAGTTTGGAAAAGAGGGTGTATGGCGCAAAGATCACGCTTCCCGCCCTTCGCCTTATCCCCCCTTCGCTTCTTAGAAGGGGGGACGATAGCTATCAAGTACGTTTTATGCAGATTGAACGAGAATGATTAGTTACGGAATAGACTTCAATGGGGGTTTGCTTTTTAGGGAGGCAGGTTTTCTTTATCTGCTCGTGCCATGGATTAACGCTTCTACTTAAATTCACCACTGGATACCTGCCTTCGCAGGTATGACAAGCGAACATTTCCTTTCCCAAACTGGAGTTTGGGAAAGAGGAGGGTACTGCTGATTATACCTGCCGTAGACCTGTCTGCCTCGGCAAAAGTATGGCAAGCGGACATATTCCCCTCTCGAGAGGGGTGACATTTTAGTGCCGGGGTGTGTTCAGTCTTTATTCAGGGCATAAAAAAAGCCGCTCTATTGAGCGGCTTAAAAATCTGTGTAATCCCTAAATCAGGTGAATCTGCGATTTATTTAGTAAATACCATTTTCCTTACTTCAACTTTTTCAGGAGTTTTGATCCTGTAGAAGTAAACACCTGAAGGAAGGCTTGCAGCATTGAATGAAACTGAATGCTCGCCTTCGTTCTGTGATTCATCAACCAAAACAACAACTTCGCGTCCAAGGCGGTCATAAACCGTGATCTTCACGCTTGTTGAGTTCTTAAGTGTGTAGGTAATTTTTGTTTCAGGATTGAACGGGTTAGGATAGTTCTTTGTGCTGAAATATGATTCGCCTGTTCCAACATCATTTTGTGCAACTTCCTGTTTAAGCTCTTTGCTGTAACGCTCTGAGATCATAGCGATACCTGTTTCAACCGGGCTTGCAGCAAAATCCTTGCCTGTCTGGAAAGCGAACTGGATGCCTAAAGCTTCCTGCTCGAGTATAGAAAAATCATCCTCTTTGCTTTTTGATACAACTTTGAACTCACCCTGGTTGATGTTGAAGTGAACTTCCTTCCAGCCTGAAAAATTCATGCTGAGAGGCTTTGATTCAAGTCTAACATCGGTGTTTTCGTCATACTTGCCGTCATTGTTCTTATCAAAAAGAACCTGTACAGTGGTGGTCATATCGTTGCTGATACCCTGTATCATAACAGAAAGTATGTTATCTTCCGCAACCTGGAGTTTTGATTCTTTCCTGATGATACCTGCAAAAGAATTCGGAGTAATCTGCTTGTTTGATGAGGAAATTACGCCGTACCCGTTTTCGAGGTTATCCTCTTTATGAGAATACTTGAGGCCAAGATCGCCGCCTGAATACCAGCCCGGAAGAGTGTGATCTCCGAAGCTATCGATAACGTATAAGTTTGTGTTTTGTGCAAGGACTGCGGACGCTGAAAGTAAAACTGCTGCAATAGTAAAAATAAAACGCGTAATGAATTTAATCATTAATTAAATTACCCCCATGGTAAGAAAAATTTAAAAATAAATATTTAGTAAGTATTTTAGGTAAACTACTTAACCAGAGTCATCCTCTTTACTGAGGAATAGTCTCCAACTTGTAGTTTATAGAGGTAAATACCTGCGGGCAGATCGTTAGCATCGAAAGTAACTTCGTAGTAGCCGGCTGTTTGATAGCCGTCAACCAGTACCCGCACCGACTGTCCGACAAGGTTAAACACTGTTAATTTAACATTGCCATCGGTCTTGAGGATGTACGAAAGCTGCGTAGATGGATTGAATGGATTGGGATAATTCTGATTGAGTTCGAACTTATCGGGATTACCCTTGATATCCACCAGTTGTTCTTTATTATCGGCGCTCACTGTTAAAGTGCCGAAGACAAAGAATAAGCTTAATATGGCTACGTAGATTTTGGACATTTACCTGTTAAAATACTTGCACAAAGTTAATTATAATTGTTTTTAATGTCAATACAACCTATACTGTATTCCCGTGATATTGAAGCTCCAGGGAAATGGCGATTTCACGCCATTTTCCCCAATCTTCAAGCAGATTACAATCTGTTACTGAAGCTTAACGGCAATGATCCTTTCGGTGCCGCTTTTATCTATAATTTTGAGCAGAACTGAGTCGCCGGTTGACTTACCGCTGATCGCGTCAGTCAGGTCGCCGGAATTGCTAACCTTCTTTTTATTTGCTTCAATTATCACAACTCCCTCGGAAAGCCCGCGAAGGAATGAATCTGAAAACTTATCCACAGAAGTAATAATTACACCACCCGAAATACTGAGCTTTTCGGTAACCGAGGATGGAGCATCCTGAACGCTGATGCCGAGTGATTTTACAGTTGTGGAAGAAATACCCTTGTTTATTCCCTCTTCCTTCTTCTCGTTCTGAGTGGTCTGCTTGGGGTCATCCTGCCTTGGTTTCAGGGTTACGTCTTTTTCCATGGTTTTACCATCCCTGAAAACGGTAAGCTTGGCAACATCGCCGGGGCGTTTGCTGTTAATTATAACCTGCAGCTCGTTGGAAGCGTTAACTTCTTTGCCGTCAACTGCAAGTATTACATCCCCTGCCTGGAGTCCAGCGTCTTCACCGGCACCGCCTTTTTGGAGGCTCTGAACCAGTACACCTTTAGCTTTATCCAAACCAAGGCCTTTTGCCATGGTTTCATCAACTGTCTGAATCTGCACGCCAATGTAACCGCGTACAACTTTACCGGTTTTAATAAGCTCTTCTACAACTGTTCTTACAATATTAACCGGGATCGCGAATCCATATCCCTGGTAGTAACCTGTATTTGTTTTTATAGCGGAGTTAATTCCGACAAGCTGACCGTTCACATCAACCAATGCACCGCCGGAGTTACCCGGATTAATAGCTGCATCAGTTTGAATGAAGTTTTCAATGGCATAACCGCCGCCATTCACGCCGATATTCCTGCCAAGCGCGCTTACGATACCTGCAGTAACGGTATTGTTGAGCCCAAGCGGGTTACCAACTGCAAGAACCCACTCGCCTACCTGGATATTATCCGAGTTACCGAGCGACATTACAGAAAGGTCGTTAGCTTCGATCTTTATTACCGCAAGATCTGTATTTTCATCAAGTCCAACTACTTTTGCATCAAACTCTCTTTTATCGGTAAGCACAACTTTTATACCGTGCTCGCCTGCGCCTTTAACCACATGGTTATTGGTTACAATGTATCCATCTTTGGAAATGATAACACCTGAACCGCTGCCCATCTGGGGACCGGGATCAGGCATCTGTCCATCGGGACCAAAAAAGAATTTGAAAGGATCGTTGGGATCCTGGGGTGTTTCATTATTTTCATTTTTGCCAACCTGTGACTTAACTTCAATGTAAACAACCGATGGTGTTACGGTTTTGCTGATCTCGATAAACGCATCGTTCAGGCTTTTTACATTTGGATTAACTGTGATGGGCGGTGTTGAGTTGAACTCTATCTGTGAATCAGAGTGTACAACTTTTACCCCGCTGAAATTGGCTACCAGCACAGCTCCGAAGATTATAGAAAGCAGCACAACGAATCCTGCTGCTATTATTGATTTTTTAGACATATGTTTTTCTCCTTGTTTCTTGTTTAGAGTATAACGCTTAATAATAGTAAGATGTTTCTATATATTATCTCCTGCTTTGTAAATAAATGTTCTTTTTTATGAGATGCCGCAAAAGCCGGTTTAGTTTGAATTGAAAACTTTTTTTGCTTTTGATACTCCTGCGTGCTCAAAATGATCCCTCAGGTAGTTATCAAAAAATCTATCTAACGCAAATACCTGTGATTTATTAATATTAAGACTCATTAGAGAATTAAAGTTCCCCTTAGAAATTACCTCCAGTGTCTTTAAGTCACCCGGATTGAATCTGGTTTCGTAAAAATATCCATTTTCTACCGTTTTGTCAATATTATTGGCAGGAAGATCATCGATATTTATTTTAAATCCAAGCAGCTCCAGCAGCTTGAACTCAAAGTTAAATAACACATTTATATAGTTTTTGGTTGCATTTTCGAGAAATTCCAGCGACTCGCACAATAGACTGAAAATTTCCGCATTTTCCTGATTTTCGGCAGTGGTGCGGTTTATCAGCTCAATTATACGATATCCGGTTTGCAGTTTCTCGAAATCATCATATATATCATGCAGTGCCGTGAGGTGTTCTGCCTGTGATACAAGGTGCAGGGTGCGGTTTTCCTTATAATAGAACATGATGCTGAGTATTGCCATTGATTGCAGCGCGCCGCCCCATTTTGTTTTGGAGCTTCTTACCCCCTTGGCTATGCCTTTTATTTTGCCATGCGAGCGGGAATAGAAAGTTATTATCTTGCTTGTTTCCCTGTAGTTATCGCATTTTATTATTACGGCATCTGTTCTTACTATCGGCATTTACTCTCCGTCCTCTTCACTGCGGAGCGTGGAGATGTAGCTTTGGAACATATGTTTTAATCCGCCGAAGTTGTACGGCGGGAAGTGAACTTTATACTCGGTAACTATTGCGGTGATAAGCTCATTGGGGATAAGGTCAAAAGCGGGATTCTGCACGCTGATATCGCTGCGGGTGATCTTTTCTCCTTTTATGCGGGTGATCTCTTCTGATGAGCGCTCTTCAATTTCTATTTCTTCGCCGGATTTGATATCAAAATCAATTGTGCTGCCGGGTGCGGCAACATAGAACGGTATTTTATGAAAGGCGCAATTGACTGCAAGCGAGTAGCTGCCAATTTTATTGACGGCATCGCCGTTTGATGCAATACGATCCGCGCCAACAATTACGCAGTCAACCAATCCATCGCGCATGAGGTTGGCCGCCATGGAGTCGATTATAAGATCGAACTCTACCCCGTTTTCTTCAAGCTCGTAAGCTGTGAGCCTTGAGCCCTGCAGCAGCGGGCGGGTTTCATCAACATATACGAATATATCTTTGCCCTGCTGTTTTGCGGTGTAAATTATACCAAGCGCGGTACCGATACCGCCGGTTGCAAGCTCGCCTGCGTTGCAGTGCGTAAGCACAGACATTTTTTCTCCCAAAAGCTCGCTGCCGTTGACACCTATTCGTTTGCACATTTCGGCATCTTCATCAAAAATGGCATCTGCTTCGCGAAGCAGCGCGTCTTCGATATCGAGGAAATCCTTTTCGATGTTTTCTTCGAATACTTTTGTCATACGCTCAATAGCGTAAAACAGATTGCGCGCTGTTGGACGTGAATTGCGAAGCGTTTCGGTAACTTTGTAAAAATGTATCTCGAAGTTTTTCCGGTTATCGGTATCATAATGGTGCACGCCCATAACAACGCCATACGCTGCGGCAATGCCGATAAGCGGCGCTCCGCGGATACGCAGCGAGGCTATGGCTTCGGCAACATCTTTATAGTTTTTGGTTTTGAGATATTTCTCCTTTAAAGGCAGGAGCGTTTGGTCTAAAAAAATAAGCTCGTGTTTGTTAGTATATTCAAGCTTATCTATCATATGTTGTTTTCAGTGCAGCTGATTTACGGATTAAGTTAGAAAGATTGAAGCAGAAGAATATGTTTTAAAATACTATAGCCTGAGACTATCGTGCTATTTCAACAAGAGATTCCCGCCTTCGCGGGAATGACAGAACAATTTAAGGCAGGAGCGTCTGGTCTAAAAAAATAAGCTCGTGTTTGTTGTTATATTCAAGCTTATCTATCATTTGTTGTTTTTAGTGCAGCTTTTTTACGGATTAAGTTAGAAAGATTGAAGCAGAAAAATATATTTTAAAATACTATAGCCTGAGACTATTGCGCTGGTCTAACAATATATTTTCCCAAACTGGAGTTTGGGAAAGAGGAATTGCGTTTCCGGGAACAACTTCGTTTCCTCATGCTAGAGATTCCCGCCTTCGCGGGAATGCCCTCCTAACTATCGTTCTATTGTAGCCAGAGATTCCCGCCTACGCGGGAATGACTATATTAAAGCTCAGCTGGTTCGAAGGCTGAGAATCTTGTGAACTCGTTGAATCTATCTTTAATTCTAAGATGAGAAAGCTCACGGGTGCCTTCAAGCGAAAATTTCTCAACGCAAAATGAAGCAATAGTGCTGCCGAATATCACAGCGCGCTTCATATTCTCGAATGATATATCATCGGTCTTGGCAAGATAGCCTATAAATCCGCCCGCGAAACTATCGCCTGCGCCGGTTGGATCGTAAATGGATTCCAGCGGGTAAGCCGGTGCGCTAAACAGTTCATCTTCATAGAAGAGCAGCGCGCCGTGTTCACCTTTTTTTATTATTACAATTTTGGGTCCCATAGCCTGGATCTTCTTTGCAGCCTTAAACAGGTTAGCTTCCTTGGAAATTTCCCTCGCTTCGGAATCATTAATGATAAAAACATTTATGTGTTTCAAAACTTCGAGTAATTCATTGTATGCGCCATCAATCCAGAAGTTCATAGTATCAGCAACAACCAATTTCGGGTTCTGCATCTGTTCGTAAACTTTCTTTTGCAGTGAAGGGTGTATGTTACCAAGGCAGAGGTAGGTGCTTTTCTTAAAATTATCGGGTACTACAGGATCAAAATCCGCGAACACATTAAGCTCGGTAACAAGGCTCTCGCGTGTGTTCAGGTCGTAATCATATTTGCCGTGCCAGTGGAATGTTTTGCCCTCTTCTTTTATCTGCAGGCCTTCAAGATCGATCTCTCTTTCTTCAAAATATTCCAGTTCCTTCTTCGGGAAATCTCCGCCAACAACACCCACCAGCCTTACCGGCTGAATGAAGTATGATGCTGCGACAGAAATAAAAGTAGCCGAACCCCCGAGGGTTCTTTCAGCTTTTCCGAATGGTGTTTCAATTGTATCAAGTGCAAGCGAGCCTACAACAAGTAAAGACATTAATTCTCCTATTCTGCATTTATGTTACCCTGTAGCCAGGGCGAATCCTGTATTCAGCAAAATTAGCAAACAGAGATGTGAAATGAAACAAATTAATTTTTGCTGATTTTGTGCTTGACATACGCGAAATTGTACATTAATTTAGTGAAAAATACTGATATGGCACCTTTGCTGAAATCTTTTTTACTCACTTCCCTGATATATTTAATATCCGCATCTACTTATTCTCAAAACGGATGGATTTGGCAGAATCCGCTGCCGCAGGGCAACGACATGAGCAATTTGCAGTTTGTGAATTCCACAACTGCTTACGCATTATGCTTCAACAGTGTGATGAAATCCACCAACGCGGGAAACAACTGGAGCATTTATTATACGGGTCACAGCCAGAACAATACTTCGCTTCATTTTATTAACGAAACTACAGGTTTTGTAGTCAGCGATACAGGCATTGTTTTAAAGACTGTAAACGGCGGTTTGAACTGGAGTGTGATCAGTAATATGCATCAAAAGAAGTTTCATAAAACTTACTTTTTGAATTCCGAAACGGGGTACATGATCAGGCACAATGATACTTACGGCAACCACGGTACAGGATTGTACAGAACATCAAACGGAGGAGTAAGCTGGAGTGTTTTGATGGAAGATTCCACAATTTCAATAAACGACATAAAGTTCGCTGACATGCAGACCGGCTATTTTGGCGGACATTTAAACCATTTTTCTAACAGTAGCAATTATCTGAAAATATTCAAAACGACAAACAGCGGAATTACTTTTGACTCATTGCATACAAGCTTCAGATTCCCTATCATCGGAATTGAGATTAAAAATAATGTGATCTTTATATATGGTGGGCGGAGCTTTCCCGGTATGTACGGGCTGCATTACTCAACAAACGGGGGGCTGAACTGGTTGCAATCTTATATTCAGAAAAGCCTGAAAGATATTTCCTATCTGGATGCAAACAATTTTTACGCCACTGAATACATTACAAGTAATTCAGTATTGTTATATAAATCCACTAACAACGGAATAAACTGGAACAGTGTAAACGGTGACATGAAGGGTTACGATTTTGAGTTTGTCAACAATTCAACAGGTGTAAGTGTTGGCACAATGGGACAGATTCACAAGACAACTAATTCAGGCAGCAACTGGCTCAAGCAAACATCCACTTTAGCCGAGTACATGTTTGGTGTGGATTTCGTGAACGAAACCACAGGGTATGCATGTGGTCAATACAATTTGATTAAAACCACTAATGGCGGAATCAACTGGAATGCTCTTGTTACATCAGATTTTGACGTTATTGATTTCGTTGACGCTAATACGGGGTATTTCGGAGGCAGTGGTTTGTTCAAAACAACAAACGGCGGAGCAACAATTACTGACATTACTTTCGAGAATATGCCCGGCAAATTAACCGAAATTCAATTTCTCGATGCAAACACAGGTTACATTCTGGGAAAATACAACACAGCCTGGAAAACTACTAATGGCGGTGTTAACTGGAGTATCATAACCGGGTACGGGGGCGGCACGCACTATTGCCTGAATTTCTGCAACGAGAATCTTGGATTCATCGGATTATATATTTTCAACATTGGCAGCGGTATAAGCAAAACTACGAATGGCGGACTGAACTGGAGTTTTATGCCTATCCCTGAAGCCGGCGATTACATTTGGGATTTTTATTTTCTGAATTCCAACACAGGATTTTTTACAACAGATGGAAAAATTTTTAAGACTACCAACTCCGGTATAAATTGGTTCAGTGTTTATGAAACAAACTATTTGATAAGTTATGCCAGTATTTATTCTATTCAATTTGTCAACGATAATACTGGTTATGCAACTTTTGCCTGGGGGAAAATGGTGAAAACCACTGATGCGGGTAGCACATGGGCAGTACACAACTCCATTACCGATAATTGGTTCACCGATCTCTTCTTCACCGATGTTAACACCGGCTATTTTGTTGGCAGCAACGGTGTAATATTAAAAACCACCAATGGCGGCGGGAGTCCGATTGGCATTGAGCCAGTTAGCAGCAGCATACCCGAGAGCTTCGAGCTGTTTCAGAATTACCCGAACCCGTTCAATCCGGTAACTACGATCAGGTTTACAATTCCGAATAGCACAAGCGGGCGGAATGAACTTATAACACTCAAGATCTTCGATATTCTGGGGAAAGAAATTTCCGTGCCGGTAAGCGAGATACTTACACCCGGCGAATATGAAGTTTCATGGGATGCATCGGGCTATCCCAGCGGGGTGTATTTTTGTGTGCTGAGCAGCGGGAGCAGGAGCACATCATTAAAGATCATGCTGATAAAATAAGCGGTATCAGAGAATGCAATCGTTACACACTCATCCGATGACTCAACTCTCCCAAATCCTCAGGAAATCTATTTTTTCAGTCATCGGATGAGTAAAACATCGGAAGAATAAGATTATTACAAACCTAAACCCCCGACAATAATTTTCGATGGAAATGAATTCTGTTTCAATCAGTACTTTCATGAATACTATGAAAATCCTCCCCCCTTTTGAACTGCCAAGGCAGTCAGGAAAGCAAAGGGGGGACATGATCAAGATTGACTTCCAGCTACTCCTGATCTTAAATGCTTTTGACTCTGTCCCCCCTTCGGTTTCTATGAAGGGGGGTGGATCACTTTCAAAACTGATGGTGAAGATTGAATAATAATTTTCATCATACAAAAAATCTACAATGGGGGTTCGCCTTTTAACAGCCAAACCCCCGACAATAATTTTCGATGGAAATAAATTCTGTTTCAATCAACACTTTCGCTGATACTGTAGAAATCCTCCCCCCTTTTAGAAGCAAAGGGGGGACGGTCTGTAACCCTAGTCATCGGATGAGTAAAACATCGCTATAAAAGAACCTTTCGTTAATCTAACGTATTTGTTGTATTGTATAGCCAATTTAATTAATTTAATTTTATGTATAGCAATAAAGTTTTGACGTAGCGATATTGCTTTGGGGAAAAAATCAAACAGATTTTGGTGCACACCGGAGGAATTAGCAATGCTTAAAAAATTATACGGATTTCTGGTTTTAGGCTTTCTTGTACTCATCTACAACGGCTGCAATTCAGCTATTTACGAGATAGTTGAAGTTGAAGAACCTGTTGAGATCAAGCAGGAAGTAAAACAGCCCGTCAGCGAGATCAAAGAAGATACCAAACCCATTGATAACAAATTCAGCGAAAAGCAGGTTGTTTCCAGAACATATGTTATACAGATCGGTGCATTTACAGATGAAGAAAATGCTGAAAAATTCACCAGATCAGCAAAAAACAAGCTTAACGGACAGGAAATTTATTACAAAGATATCGACGGCCTTTATAAAGTAAGGCTTGGAAGCTTCAACAGCAAAGAAGATGCTATCGGGTACCTCACAAGCGCTAAAAACGCGGGTTTTCAGGATTCTTTTGTTGTTGAGCTAACCTACATAAAACCTTAAACCAAGTAAGTAACTAATTTACTTGAATCTAAGGTTTTTTATAAATAATTTACGAAGTAAAACATCAGTTATTATTATAGAGTAAATTTTACTTTTTAAATTTTAGTAGGGAATAAACAAGCTATGAAATTCAAACATTTCTGTATAGCACTATTAGTTATTATTCTGCCTTACTTAGTCGGCTGCGGTTCGGGCTCTTATAACATTGAAAAAGGTGACTATAAAGATACCACTCAGTACAAGTCAACCGGACTTAAACTCAAGAATTCATACAAAATCCAAACTCCACCCAGGTTTACTTTGCAGGTTTCAGGCGGGTTAAACCTTGGAATGGCAGAGCTATCTTCAAATTATCAGAATGTATTCGATTCCGCCCAGTTTTCTCAAGGGTTGAACTTCGGTGTGAAAAATGGCTACGGCGTTATGATCATCGGGAAGATCCCTTTGCATCCGCAGGGTAATGTTAGGTTAAACATTTCAGGGAATTTCAACCGTTTTGAAAGTGATTTCCTTGCCAGTGCGTCAAACTTTGGCAGCGTAAGCTATAATGTTATGGCTTTCGGAGTTGGCATTGAGAACTCGTTTAATCCCAGCTTCAGGCTGAAACCATATATAGCCGCCGAGCTGCAGGCTAATATTATCAACGGCAAAGCCAGCATTGTCAGCTCTACAGGCAGCACTACCCGTGAAGTGAAGGTGAAAAATTCATTCAGGCTTGGATACATGATATACGGCGGGCTTGAGTATATGTTCAACAATAAGGTTGGCGTGAATTTCGGGCTGAAACTTACGAACTCCAACCAGGTATTCAAACAAACGAAAGAAAGCACAGACCCGAACGAAGTACCACTTAGGGATAAAAAAGATGATTCAGGCACTATAGAGTTCGGCGGATTCAAAAATTTCATTTTCACATCTTTTTATCTCGGCATGAATTTCTACTTTGGGGTGAAAGATATTGTTTACAGGTTTAACAAATAAACTTACTTGTCATGAAGAATAATTACAGAAAGATTTTTTTGGCGGCAATGCTGGTGCTTTTTATGGCGGCGGGTACTTTTTCGCAGACAACTGAGATCAAAAGATACATGATCGTAAGAAGCACTCCTACCTATACACTCCAATTCGATATTGATTACAACCAGTCGGTTCTTGAGTTATCCGGCGCATATAACGATGACTACCAGTCAGTGAGCGTATTTGATGGAGAGAGCTTTGGCGCAGATAAAGGCTACGGTGCGAGTATACTTTCGAAGATCACACTCAACGAAAGAGGCAGCGTTCGCTTCACGCAATCTTTAACTTACAACAGGATACTTTCATATACATTTGGCGATAAAAAAACTGTTGCCGATGATGGCAAAGCAAACTACAATTGCTTCACTGGCGGATTAGGGCTTGAGTACAACTTCACACCCGCCCACAGGTTCAAGATCTACATGGGCGCAGAGCTCAACGCCAGCATGATAAACGGAGATATCAATGTATGGTTCGAAAACCGCGGAGTGGGCGCGCCGTACAACGAAACATTTAAAGTTACCAACAGCTTCAGGATGGGTTACGGATTTGTATTTGGGTCTGAATACCTCATTAATGACGGCTTCGGACTTAACCTTGGCGCCAGGCTTATCAATGCCAATGCATTTCTGAAAGAAGCCAAAGGCACAAATGCAGATACAGAGTTCAAGCTGCGTGATGATGCTGATCCTAACCTGGAATTTGCAGGAAATAACAGGAAAAGCTTCTCATTCTACTCAATTCTTGCAGGTGTAAATTTCTATTTCGGCGTTAAGGAAAAAAGATACAAGCTTAACTAAAAGATCTACCAAAATTTTTCCAAAGGTTAGCTAAAATTGTTATTTTGGCTAACCTTTTTTGTTTTCAGGTAACACTATTCACGACTTTTTTGCATTGCTAACTATGTTCTTTTTAATGAGTTAGCGTTTTATTTTAAATTATCTCTTTACTAGGCTTGCTTTTCTTAAGATTATGGTTTATATTAACGTAGAGAAATATACAAAAAATAGCAAAAATAAATATTATTGTCATTTTAGCAGTTTCTCTGAAATTTCCTGCCGTAATAGTATAAAAATATACACCTGCAGGAAGTTTTGTACTACTATAATTCACAGAATAGACTCCGGCTTCTTGAATTTCATCAACAATATATTCGATAAGTTCTCCTGTAATAGAATAAACTCCTAACTTAACCGATGTTCTTTCCGGCAGAGTGTAATTTATTGAAGTTGAATTGCTTTGAGAACCGTTTCCGAACGGATTCGGATAATTTTGTGAAAGTTGATAGCTGTTTATAGTTACATCGGCATTCACAACATCCGAGTAACTAAACGTCCCGTCAAAATCAACCTGTTTGAGTCTGTAATATGAAACTCCTGCCAAGGGTTTTTCATCTGTAAATGAATATGATAGAGGCGATGTTGAAGTGCCTGCTCCTTTCAATGTCGAAATCTGTTCAAACGAAACTAAATCACTACTTCTTTCAATTTCAAATCTGTCGTTATTTACTTCGGTTGCCGTAATCCAATTAAGTTCAACCTTTTGACCTGATACCGATGCGGAAAACGAAGAGAGTTCAACAGGAACATAAGGTCCGCCATTGCCTTCCCACATAGTAGTTTGATATGTAGTTCCTGCAGTACCGTCATTTCCGCCGCCATAGATCATTTTACCGTAACCGGTGGCGTATAATCCTATTGCTAAACCTCTATTAACAGGAAATTCACTATCAAAAGTCCAGCTATCAGTTGCGGGATTGTAGTAGTGTACATTTCTACTTAGCGGAAAACCTGAATAACCACCGCCATGAGTAACGGTGTAAACATAATTTCCGTCGCTTGTTGTAGTCCATTTAGTAAAGTTCATCGTTTCGGGATGAGCTGCAATAAGAGACCATGTGTTTGTGTTTAGGTCGTATTTTTGACAAATATTTGCTGAAGATCCATCACTTAACAATCCGCCTATGAGGTAAATAAAGTTATCTACTCTCGCCAAACCGGCATATCTTCTCGCATATTGAGGAACTGCCCTTGTTTCCCATGTATTATCAGAAATTTTAAACCGTGAAAAATACGAAGGATATGGGGAGGTTGTCCCTGAACTGTAAGCATAAACATAGCCGTTTCCGTCGCCAATTATAGATACTTGTGCATTTAAAAGAGTTGACGCAGGCGAAGTTAGCACAGTCCATGTGCCTAATCCATTTGCAGATGGAGTAAACTTTTCAAAAACATTTACTGAACCGGTTCCGGAAAGTTTAAATATTTCGCCGTTCTCAACACAAGAAGCCGCGTTATATCCGGCTGCAGTAGCTGGTGTAGAACTTACCCAAGTGTCAGAAGGAATATGATAAGCTGCTGCCATACCTGTTGCATTTTGGGATGCAAATACATACAAATATTCACCGATAACACCGTAAACAACTCTACCGAACGCATTTGGAGCCTGTGCAATATTGCTCCAAGTTGAGTTTTCAGCATTTATAATTTGTTCGGTTATAACCGATTGACCATCGCCATGCTCTTCTATCCATGCCCTCTCACGGTCAGTCATTTGATTTTGCGCTACCAACATAATGGGTATTGCAAAAAGAAGAAGAAACATTTTTCTCATAGAGATCTCCTTTGAAAAATAATAGTTAGTCGTTAATAGTTTTGAAATGCAATCGAATTTAAATAATTATTGAACTATATGCAAGAATAATTGTATTGACATTCTAATTATTAACTATTTTTATTGAGTGTTTAGTAACTGTGGTTCACCCGGTTTTTTGGTGGCAATTATTCTATAGTTTAATTTTTCGGGTCTGGTGCTTTACTTTAATTGTTAAATTTTCAATTGATAAACTGATGATTTATTTTGATACATAATAGATGGATAACTTCAACTAATCCCTTTTCACATAGTTTTCGGTAATGCGAATTAAACAAAGATGCTACACCCTTTGGGGTTGTTGAAGTACCGGTATGCTTGGTTTACTCTACGGTTAAATTATTTTTGCAACAGATTTATCATAAAAGTAGATCTTACCTGGTGGCTCCCTTATTTACTTGTTTTTAATATTCAAATTCTTATTTTGAGATATGTATTTTTCGTTAATCATTTCAACCATAGATAGAACAAAGGAGCTTCAACTTCTTTTTGATTCGTTAATAATCTCAGAATTTACCGGGTTTGAAATTATTGTTGTTGACCAAAACGGTACTCCGATTATTGACCAAATAATTACCGATTATTCAAATCAACTAAATATTAAACATATTAAATCAACAGATACAGGGCTTTCAAAAGGAAGAAATTTGGGCATACTTAACGCATCGGGTGAAGTATTTTGTTTTCCCGATGATGATTCTGTCTATCCGCCATCACTTTTAAGGGAAGTCTTTAATTGTTTTGGTAAAAAAAATATTTACCAAGGAGTATCGGTTAAATGCCGGGCAATTGAGGATAATTCCGATTTTGGACGATGGAGCAACTCTCCCACTGAAGTAAATCGTAAAAACTGCTTAACAACTACAATGTCAACAGGTCTGTTTCTAAAAAAAACTGCCGTCTTGGATACCGGTTTTTTTGATGAAAATCTTGGAGCAGGTGCACAATCTCCTTATTTATCCGGTGAAGAAACTGATTTTGTTCTCCGCTTTCTCCAAAAAGGACACCGCCTTTTCTATAATCCTGAGTTATTTGTTTTTCATCCAAAAAAAGTTATAAATTATTCTAGTATTGAGCAAAAAAGAGCTTTTGAGTATGGTTTAGGCTTGGGATTTGTATTAAATAGACATAATTTCACTATCTTTGAGACGGCAAATATTTTTTATAGACCGTTAATAGGTATTCTTTACGGTTTTATTTTCTTAAATTTTAAAAAAACAAAATTCTATTTTTTTTCACTCAAAGGAAGATTGAGAGGATTTTATTCAAAACTTAATTAGTGGCTCAAAAGCAAAATTCCTAAAGCTCTTCTATATTTTGGCGAAATTAACTCCATTGGAACATCATCGCAGAAAGTTGCGTCATTTTTTTTGGGATCTCTATGTTCTTGAACAAACCAGAAATCTGATTGATTTAGCTTCGCAAATGTTAGGAGAAGATGATTTAATAATTGATATAGGGGCAAATTTCGGATCTTTCACTCAGGGACTTATTAACCGTAAAAAAGTCAGGGCAATCTGTTTTGAACCAGTTGAAGAGTATTACCGTATTTGTCTCCAAAAATTTAGCGGTAATAACTCAATAAAAGTTGAAAACTTGGCTCTTTCTGACTTCAAAGGGCAATCTGAAATATGGTTAGATTCTAATAATCTTGGTTGGAATACCATGATCTATTCAAAAACCGATAAAAAAATGGTTAAAAATATAGTCAACTCAATTACTTTTGACGAATACGCATCAATTAATAACTTAACCCGTGTGAAATTAATTAAAATTGATGTTGAAGGCGCTGAATTTAAAACTCTTAGAGGTATGCGAAATTTTATACTTTCTGCTCATATTAAGCCTGTTATTTTTCTCGAAATTGCATGGGGAAAGAGTCATCCTTTCAGAGAAAAAGAAGTTGAAGAATTTGAGTTTCTGTTCGCTAACGGCTATCAACGAATTAACTATGATTTTGAATCAACTCAAGATGTTATTTTTTTTCCGGTAAATTAAAGGTTTTTTTTTGTTCTCAAAGTACGATTATATAATATGGGATTGGAACGGCACACTCTTTAACGATGTAGTTGTTTGCAGTCAAATTATTAACGGCATTTTAATTAAATATGGTTACCCCGGATTAACTTTAGAGAGATACCGGAATATTTTTACTTTTCCCGTTGTAGATTACTACCGTGAAGCGGGGTTTGACTTTTCCGTTCACCCTTTCGAAATAGTTGGTAAAGAATGGATGGATATTTACGAACAAAGGAAAGGCGAATGCGCCGTTTTCCCTGAAGTTTTCGAAGTCTTAGATTATTTCAAATCTAAAGGAAAAAAACAATTTATCCTTTCAGCATATAAGCAAGACCAACTTCAGTCAATAGTCAATAAATTTGAAATTACCGGCTATTTTGATAAGATACTCGGGCTTGATAACATTTGGGCTCACAGCAAACTTGATCTCGGTAAAGACTTGTTAACTAATCTTAATCACGGCGGAAAAGCAATTCTCATTGGCGATACCTTGCATGATCATGAGGTTGCTGTAGAACTCGGTATTGATTCAGTTTTAGTAAATACAGGTCACCAAACCCACGAGCGATTAATTAAATCTGGCGTTAAAGTGTTTAACGGGCTTAAGGAATTGATGGGGTAAATCCAAAAACCCGGTTCAAGTTATAAATGATTATTTTCGTTTGATTTTTGTAGAGACGCATTGTGATGCGTCCCTACCAATTGCGTTTTGTTTAACTTTTCTTTGTCCAAACCCGCTTTTAATTCCGGAAAACCGAACTCTACTCTTTAGCTAGAATTTCTGCTATTCTTTCACCCGCTTTACCGTCCCAAAGTTCGGGAATTGCAGAGTTTTTGCCCTTACCGCTTAAAATAAGATCCACATACTTTTTCACATTTTCGAAATTTGTGCCGGCTAAATAGTTTGAACCAACATCAACCGTTACGGGTCTTTCGGTATTATCGCGAACGGTAACGCAGGGCACTTTTAAGAAAGTTGATTCCTCTTGAATTCCGCCGCTATCGGTAACAATAACTTTTGCGTCTTTCACCAAGCTCATAAATTCGATATACCCAAGCGGCTCAGTTAATACCAAATTGTTAATATCATTCAAATTTACGCCTGCTTTCTCCATATTTGAACGGGTTCTGGGGTGTACGGGAAAAACAATCTTGTAATCACCCGAATACTCTTTCATAAATTCCGAAAGTTGGAGTAAAAACTCCGGATTATCAACATTTGCAGGTCTGTGAAATGTCATCAGAAAATAGTTCTGCGGCTTTAGATTATACTGCGTAAGTGAATCCGATTTCTCAATCACCGGAAGGAATTTCACAAGCGTATCAATCATACAATTGCCGACAAAAAACACCTTGCTATCATCAACGCCGTCTTTCTTTAAGTTATTTATACCGCTAATTTCTGTAACGAAAAGATAATCTGAAATTGCATCGGTTAAAATACGGTTAATTTCTTCGGGCATAGTGCGGTCAAAACTTCTTAACCCCGATTCAATATGAGCAATTCTGATGCCTAATTTAACAGCTGTTAGCGAAGCTGCAATTGTAGAGTTTACATCTCCCGCTACAACTAAAATATCAGGTTTCCACTCAAGTAAAACGGGTTCAATTTCGGTCATTATTTTAGCTGTTTGAACTGCATGCGAGCCCGAGCCAACGCCCAAATAATATTCCGGCTCCGATATTTCTAACTGCTTAAAGAACACATCCGACATTTTGGCATCGTAATGTTGCCCCGTATGACATATTTTGCACTCAACACCCGCATATTTTTTTAACGCATTTACTACCGGTGCCGTCTTCATAAAATTGGGTCTTGCACCCACAATAAAAAGTATTTTCATGATAGTTTAGTGGATAGTGGGTAGTGGGTAGTGGGTAGATACAAATTGGTGGGTTGTGGGTTGTGGGTTGTGGGTAGATACAAATTGGTGGGTTGTGGGTTGTGGGTTGTGGGTAGATACAAATTAGTGGGTTGTGGGTAGTGGGTAGTGGGTAGATACAAATTGGTGGGTTGTGGGTAGTGGGTAGTGGGTAGATACAAATTATGATATGGCATTTATGATTTTCCTTTATATATTATTTTTGTTTTTGTAATATTTAATAAAAGCGTTTAATAGTTTTTTTACATCTAATAAAGCAAAATTAAGTTTTTCAATTTCCTCAATGCTACACAAATTTAATTCTTCAACAATTAGTATTTGTGTGTCTAATTCAAATAAAGAACCCCTCGCAATATGAAGATAATGCAAAGTTTCTTTAGGGTGACTCCTCCCCATTCCTTCAGCTATATTAGAAGGAATCGAAATTGCAGATCTTCTCATTTGTGATACTATATCAAAATCTTTTTTGTCGAATTTCATTGTTATTTTATATAGTTCTACCGCCAAATTTTTTGCGGCCTGCCAAACTTTTAAATCTTGATAATCAGACATATAATTCTCAATTTATTTATAAAACTTAATTATACTACCCACTATCCACTACCCACTATCCACTACCCACTATCCACTATCCACTACCCACTATCCACTATCCACTACCCACTATCCACTACCCACTACCCACTATCCACTATCCACTATCCACTACCCACTATCCACTATCCACTACCCACTACCCACTAAAGCGAGTATTTAAGCAGCAAACTAAAACTATGTACATCACCAAGCAGGTAAGAGGGTGTACGGCTTTTTAAATCATCTGTGACGGAAGAGTATTCATATTCAAACTTTGCTTGCATACCAAAATATGGCTCGTAGATTGTGGAAAAACCGATCCTGAATTCTTTTCTAACTACAGGAGTTAAAAATACAACCGGGTCTTCTGCCCTTAGCTTTGAATCATACGCATAATAAATATCTTTAATTTCCCCTTTTCTGATAAATTCAGTGTATAAAGAATGTTTTAACTGCCTGTAATATTTGTAATCAATCTGAAAACGGAAACGGTCTGCATTCTGCCCCATCCAATCGCCCAAGGAATAATTAATATGCTTGTAGTTTGAGGCTTGATCTCTGTTTTCGTAAATCCATGGGTTTAAGCGCGTATATTCAGCCGTAACATCAAGATAAGGAATAAATGCGTCAATTCTTTTTGCACCGAAAGTGAAGGCTATCCATTGCTTTGAAAAATCACCGTCAAGCAAATCGCGAAGATTAAGTACATCTATAAGAAACGAGGCATAAAAAAGTGTTTTGTCAAGCTTTCGAATTTGGAAATCGGAAAAAATCATACCATTACCATCAGCTTCTCCGCCTCTTCCGAAGTTGTGATCAGTACCTTTGTAATATAAAAACGGAAGCAAGGTTTCAATCCTGAACGCACCCGCATAGGTGTAAGAGTTGCCAAGCGAAATATCTATTCCCTTCCACGGCGTAACCGAAATTAAATTTGCCACTACATACTTAGGCAGATAAGCCTTTCGCTCCCTGTAAATTGAACTTGCGGGACTCTCCATCTGTATCGAAGATGAATCAATCACCATTGAATTGACTGCCCCCGCCATATAGTAAAAGCGAAACCATGGCGCAGGATTAAAAAACAATTTAATATTTGGATATGAAGGAGCTTTATCTGAAAGAATTATTTGTCCGTATTTACCCGAACCCCATGTGTTATAATCTTTAGCCAAACTAACATAACCCCAATCCCAACTGTACGCCATAGAGCCTCTGATATCACTATATTCGATGGTGCTTGGCGTGGGTGAGTTGTTCACCTTGTAACCCCGCTGCGGAGTAAAAGTCTTTAACCTGTCAATTGCCCTGCCCTCTTCGCCATAATCGACATATTCGAAAAAGGCACCGAAATTCTTACCCGCATAACCGTAAAACGAAATACCGGGCCATTTAATGGTAGAAGTTTCCGAACCGAAGGCTCTCACACCCAAACCAATATTCGGCATAATTCGAAGACTAAACATTGAATCGGTATGTTCAAAGAGATAGTAACTTTCTTTGTCAAGATTACCCGTTTCGAGGGCATATTTCGAAATATAATATTCAAGTTCTTCTTTTTCAAGCCGGTTCAACTTATCGAAAGAAGATTTAATTTCGTTCAAATACCTACCAATTTCCATTCTCGGTACCGGTTTAACCTGTGAATGAAATTCAATTACCCCTCTAAGAGTCATTCTCTCAAGAAAGGAGTACACCTCATCATCAAGCGTCGTAAAAACAACCTGTGAAAAGGTCAAAGAGGAGATAAAAAAGAGTGCAAATAATTTGAGCATTTTAAAATCCTTTTAATAAGTTCTTGGTTAATGGGGGCGAAACGCGGTAAAGGGAGGCGCAAGGCGCAGTAAAGGGGAAATAAACATCATTTTTTATTAAGATAATATTGAATGAATGCTTGTAATAGGCGCCTAACTGATTCAATCTGAGTAGATAAACTCTTAAATATTTCTTCTTTAAAAATATTTAATTCATAAGCTAAAATTAGCTGGGTTTCCAATTCGTAAAGAGAGCCTCGGGAGATATATAGATGGTGTAAAGTTTCTTTATCATGTCCCCTGCCAACACCCTCAGCAATATTTGAAGGAATAGAAATAGTTGACTTTCTGATTTGAGAAATAAGATCAAAATGATTCCTATCAATAGATTGAGTTAAAAGATAAGTTTCTCTTGCCAGCTCTTTACTTTTTTGCCAAACCTCCAAATCCTTATAATTATACATAATAAACCTAAATTTTAAAAATAATAAAGCTGTAATATAACAAAATCACCCTTCACTCTTCACCCTTCACTTTTTACTCTTTACCCTTCACTCTTCACTCTTTACCCTTTACTCTTCACCCTTCACCCTTTACCCTTCACTCTTTACCCTTCACTCTTTACTCTTCACCCTTCACTCTTTACTCTTTACTCTTTACTCTTCACCCTTCACTCCCGATTCTTGTCGGGATCACTCTTCACCCCCGACTCTGGCGGGCCCACTAATCCCGTACAAAGGCATCATCGTTTTCACAATCGTTTCCAGATCAGAGTGTTCAGGGTGCCAACCGAGTAGTGAATATGCTTTATCTGCACCGGCAATAACAACAGCGGCATCGCCTTCTCTTCTGTTAGTGATTTCGCAATTGAGTTTTTTACCGGAAAGTTTCTCTACTGTATTAATGACTTCGAAAACAGAATGCCCTTTACCCGTACCGAGATTTACAGTTAAATCCTTGCCTTCGCTTATCAAATACTGCATAGCAAGAAAATGAGCAGAAGCGAGGTCGTTTACATGAATATAATCTCTAATGCATGAGCCATCGGGAGTATCGTAATCATTTCCGAAAACCAAGAGTTTTTCCCGAATTCCCGTCAAAGTTTCCATTACTACGGGAAGAAGATTGGTAACCCCTTTTTCCTTAGTTTTAATTCTACCTTGAACATCGTAACCGGCGGCATTAAAATACCTGAGCGCCGCATAACGAACGCCCTTCAAATTAGAGAACCACTCAAGATTTCTTTCAATCTCAAGCTTTGAGAAACCGTAATAATTAAGCGGATTAGTTTCACACTCTTCGGTAACGGTAATTTTATCAGGAACACCGTAAACCGCGGCAGTAGAAGAAAATACTATAAACTTAATGCCTAAACTATCAACATTATAAAGCAAATTCATCATCCCGCCTATATTTTCTTTAGCATACAAGCCGGGATTTGTCATAGATTCACCGACATCCTTTTTTGCGGCAAAATGTATCAATACATCATACTTTTCGCCGTTAAATAGCGAAGCAATATTTGGATCGGTCACATCTCCCTGAACAAAGCGAACGCTTTTAGGCAGATTGTTAACATCGCCCGAACTAAGATTGTCAAGCACGGTAATATCATATCCTTTATCCGAAAGGAAATATACTGTATGTGATCCAATGTATCCGGCACCGCCGGTAATGAGTATTTTCATAATTTCTTTCTTCTTTTATTTACCACAGAGCTATAAACATTTTACTACCACAAAGCTCGCAGAGTGCACAGAGAGATTTTTTCTTTTCTTCTTTTGTGAGTATGTGTACTCTAGTGTAAAAATTTAACTGCCACAGAGCTCACAGAGAGCACAGAGAGATTTTTTATTTTCTTCTTTTGTGAGTATGTGTACTCTAGTGTAAAAATTTAACTACCGCAGAGCTCGCAGAGTGCACAGAGAGATTTTTTATTTTCTTCTTTTGTTAGCTTGTGTACTCTTATGTAAAAATTTAACTACCACAGAGCTCGAACCTCGCACTTTTCAAATTCCCTCTGCGTGCTCAGTGATTTTTTTCAACTTCGCACCCCCGCACCTCGAACCTCGCACTTTTTCAAATCCCCCTGATCGCTCAAATATTAAAAGGTAAATTTAGCAACAAAAGGACGCTCAGTGTAAATTCTGATGCCCCATTTACGAATATAATCACGCAAATCATCTGTTTCATCATCTTCAGTACCGTGATACTCAAAAGTCTCTACATTAAAAGCAAAATCCTTAAAATAAATCCAGGGATAATCAAGTTTTAACTTCTGATAAATATTGTGGTACTCTGCTATCTTATAGTATTCGGAGATAATATGATTAACTTTTTCTTCTCGTTGATCACTATTTAGTGGCACAATTTCTTTTATAAATTTTGCAGGTGAACCCGCATAAATCCCCTTCTCCTTCAATGATTTGGTTACAACAGACTGAGCCCCCACCACACAATAATCTGCAATTGAGACGCCCATCATAATCAAGCTGCGGTACCCCACAATTACACCGTCGCCAATTGATACCCCCGAAAATGTAGCCGGGTAACCCTCCAGAACCGACAACCAATACCCGTGTGTCATTATCGAAGTATCCGGTGATAAGCCAACATCGTTGCCAATTTTTACCGGTTCGCACACATTAATAAAATTGTTGTGAATAGTACACCTGTCTCCAATTTCGAAATTTGCCGAAGGATGTTGTCTTCCTCCCCCGCCAATTCTAAGTCCCGAACTATTAAACAAATGCGCACCAAATTTTACATTATTGCCGAATATCTGGCAATCCCCGCCAAGCCTGCTGAAATCGCCTAACGCAAAATCCCCTTTTATCGTTACTTTAATATTATTTCCGAATTGAACATTCTTGCCGATTACTATTGAGCGTGCTTTTATCGAAATATTTTTTTTATCGTCAACAAATGTTTCCATCAGTACAACCCGCCGTTCAAATCAATTGAAGTGCCCGTAATATATTCGTTATTCACAAGATATTCTACGGTTTGAATAATATTTCCCGGGTCACCAAGCTTACCGACCGGAATTTGAGCCACAATCTTACCCAAAAACTCTTCGGGCACCTGTTCTATCATGCCGATATTAAAATATCCCAAATTAATGTTGTTTACCGTGATTCCCTTTGATGCATTTTCTATCGCAATTGTTTTTGTCAACCCCCACAAGCCCGCTTTTGACGCAGAATATGCCGAAGTACCTATCACCCCTTTTTGCGGTACCACCGAAGAAAAATTGATTATCCTGCCATGATTTATTTCACGCATGTACGGCAAACCGGCTCTTATTGTATTAAACGAACCAATCAAATTAACGCTAATCACATCCTCCCACTTTTGAAGGTCAGCCTTATGAGCAACCGAATTATAAGAAATTCCGGCGCAATTAATAAGCGAAAGTTTATCCGGTTTTTCGGCAGTGAGCAATGAGGAGACCCAATTATTCACTTCTTCGAAAGACCTAACATCAACTTTGCTCAAATTGTTTGACTCTTCAACCTGTGTATTGTTGTAAGTTCCGAAAACTTTCAGCCCTTTACCCGTAAAATGATTAAATAATAATCTACCGATACCTTTAGATGCTCCCGTAATGAGATACATATTAAACTCCTTATCCACATTTATAAAGTGATGCACCCCATGTCCAACCTGAGCCCACAGCTGCAAAAAGGATCAGTTTGCCGGGTGTTAATAATCCTGATTTATTTACTTCGTCAAGCAGAATCGGAATTGTACCACCCGAAGTATTTGCATATTTATCCATGTTTGTCTTTACTTTTTCGAATGGTAACCCGATAATTTCAGCCGTTTTTTGTAAAATTTTAATACTTGGTTGATGCGGTATCATATAATCCACTTCCGAAATATCTATTCCGCAATCCGAAAGCACTTGTTTAATAGCCTGAGGAAGTACTACCGTACCTGTTTGGTAAACCGCTTTGCCGTTCATTTGAAAGTAGCGTAGGTTGTTGTTTAAACTTTCTTCCGAAATCGGAAACTCTGACCCGCCTCCCGGAATCGTGAAATTTAACTTACCTCTCCCGTCAGAATAGAGCCTGAAAGCAAGAAAACCCGAATTAACATTTGAGTGACTCAAAACTGCCGCCCCTGCTCCGTCTCCGAAAAATACTGCGTCTCTTCTTGTCCAGTCCGTAATCCTTGAAAAAGTATCGGCTCCAATCACAAGCACATTATCGTAAACTCCCGAAGCAATAAATTGTGAAGCGGTCGAAATTGCAAACAGAAAGCCGGAACATACTGCCGCTAAATCAAAACAGACCGCATTGTAAGCCTTCATTTTATCCTGCACTATACATGCCGTTGAAGGAGCAAGTCTATCGGGTGTGGAAGTGGCAACAATAATAAGGTCTATATCGTCAACAGTTAATCCTGCCGAATTTACCGCCTCTAAGCCTGCTTTATATGCAAGATCGCTGGTAGCTTCATCCGGCGCGGCAACCCTTCTTTCTCTAATACCGAGATTTTCGAATATCCATTCCGAATTGGTATCAATAACCGTTTCTAAATATTCGTTTGTGTAAATTTTTTCGGGGGTGTATGAGCCTGTCCCGATAATTTTAACATTTCTGACCAATTGTTTCATAAATTACAAAATCCATCTGATTACTTCGAAAACTTCGGCGTATTTTTTGCCTATTTGCGTGCCTCTGGTGATAGCTAAACCCTTTATAAAATCTTCGGAAGAATAGTTTCTACCCGCCTGCGACTCATAACTTCTCAACGCATCTATCTTTGCCCGTAAATTATCTTCGCCCAATTCAACGAAACACTGAGTCGTAAAATTCAGATTATTCCAAGGCAGTTCATAACTTAAAATAGAACGGTGTTTGAAAGCCCGCAAGCCTTCGTGAGCAATAGTGGTATGGTCTTGGTGGAGATCGTTTAAACTGGGCATAAAAACCAAATCGGGAGCCAAATCTCTATTGAGTTTAACCAAGTCTTCGAGAATTTCCTGTCTGTAAGTGGCAAAACGCCTGACTTGATACCTGTACAACAAAAGATTATCCGGTTTAATACCGAGAACTAAAGTAGCCTTCTTAACTTCGACCTCTAAAATATCCTTAGGAAAAGGTTCGGGAACAGATTCCTCAGCCAAAGAGAAAGCAGCGTAATACACTTCCTTCCCCTGCGACACCAATTTATTAATCGTTGCCCCGCACCCGAACTCACCGTCGTCAGTGTGCGGAGCGAGAATCAAAACTTTATTCACCGAATTTAACATGTTAACTTTCCTTAAAATATTTTTTTATAAGTCCGGAAAATTAAAATAGCCGGACTTTCACCGAACCGGTAATAAAACGCTTCGGTATCATCTTCAGAAAAACCTTCAAATAATTTTAGTACATTTAATTTTTTAACAGTATTACGCATATAGAATCCGGCGGAGGGAGTTCCGGGTAAGAAAGATTTTGGGAACACAATAATACAAGGAGAAATCAATAAAAAAGGTTTCCTTTTGCAGACCACCGTAACCGGTCACAAACTTATATACATTTAATGGTAAAAAAAATCAATATAACCCCTACAAAAATAATATTAACTCACTTAACATCTATTTTTATTTTTTGTTTTTGAGTTTTTG
>JACSRR010000348.1 GCA_014879635.1 Ignavibacteriaceae bacterium
TTCATTATATTGAATTAAACAAAGATACGACACCCTTTAGGGACGCTTAGGCAATTGTTTGCTTTATTTCCTAAAAACTTATGACACCTTTAGTTTCATTTGCACAATTGAATACAATTGAATATCAGTAAATCAAACATTAAAAAATAAGAGCTTCTCTGTGCTCTCTGTGAGCTCTGTGGTTAAATTATTTTTTGCCACCGAAAAATCCTATAAGCCCAACTATTTTCCATCTTTCTCCCTCAAAAGAAAAAATAAAAATGTTTTGTAATTATCGCAAACAGCCTTATATTTGGGGTCTGTATTTTAAAGAAATTATACCCGGAGATTATTATGTCACGCAAATGTCAAGTTACCGGTACACAACCATTATACGGCGGGAGTTTTTCGCACGCCAATAATAGAACAAACAGAAGGTTTTTGCCTAATCTTCAAACTAAAAGAATTTGGGTTCAAGAATTAAATAGATTTGTTACCGTAAAACTAACCGCTAAAGCAATTAAAACAGTTGCTAAAAATGGTACAGGCGAAATAGCCAAGTTGGTTAAACAAGGCGTTATTAAAGCCAGATAAGTTTTAAATACTTACTTTTTTAATCGCAGCGTTGGCTGCGATTATCATTTTAAATCAATCAATATGAAAATAACCGGCACTTTAATTCTCATATTTTTATCCTGTTTATTTTTTTTCTTACCTCTTCCTTTAAACAAAGCAACAAGTAAACTTGATTACTCCGGCAATAAAATTGACTCAACACACACTTTTTCGAAAATTAGTTTCACTTACGGAATTTCCAAAACTACTTTCGATTTACGGGCATCACAAATTGTAGTTACTCTTTCAGGAATATCAGTCTCTCAGAAAAATGCAGATACTTGGGGCAGTGCAATTCTTAACTCCGCTTCAAATATTCTAACACCTGCCTTGCATTACTCGTTTGCCGGTCCTAATCATGAATATTTTTACAACTATGAGATAGATATTAACAAATTTATTGATGATTTACTCAACGAAATTTCTAAAAATAAAAACATCTCCGATATAATATTTATTGCTCACTCAAGCGGCGTTTTTGTTGCACATGAAATTTTCAGAAGAATGTATGACTTAAATCAAGATTCATTAAAAATAACATCCGGTAAAATACACTTCTTTTCTATGGACGGTGCAATTGGTAAGAATCAAGGTATAAGACTTACTCAATCTTCGGTTAATAACCTCAATAAAATTTACTGTGTTTATGCAAAAAATAAAATTTCGGGCGATTTATCAGCCCGTTCAGGTGATGTTTTAGATCTGTTTAACGAGTTTAAGGATAAAACTGTCCTTGTTGAATTAGATGCTTCTGAAAGCGGATGTCTTAAAGAAGCTAAATGGTGCCTTCATCAATATTTAGTGAATAAAAAACCGTACAATTCTAAGGGTTTCGATTTTATTAACGATTACGGCAACATCTCTGCTTCCAACCCGGTAAATATTGACTATTTGTACTATTTAACCAAATAATTACAGCCAAAAGCCCGAATCTTCCTCTAAATTTCTGAAAACTGTTTTACCTTTATCATCATTAAATTTGACCGGCTTAAACAATGCCATTAATCCATATCTCTGCTCATCTAAAGCGTGGTCTGAAACCGAAGGGTCATTTCCTTTGCCCGATAAATCTTCCGGGTCCTTATTGTCTGCAACTGCGGAGTTAATCTCATCAATCAAAGAATTGTTAAATCCCGAAAAGATAAAATACTTCGGTTCTGCTAATGTATCCGAAAAGAGCGATTTCCAAGCCCACCACCCTTGTTTTCTATCCGTAAATGCGGGATGCAGATAAAACCCCTCATCAGCAAATAAATCTGCAAATGTCTTTTCCGATGATATTATTGCATAACGGTCTTTTTTGGCGAATGCATCTCGCCCTGCGACAAATATATCGGGTAATTTTCCTCCCGTTAGCTTATTTAATACACTTTTTGGATCCTTGAGTAGTGAAACTATTGCATTTCTGTGTTCCGGTGGCGATTTTTCTTTCTCGTAGTAAGTGTAAACTCTATAATAGTTGCCTTCAAAATCTCTGGCAGTTAATCCGAACGAACAAGGTGAGCTAAACCCGGGGTCTATACTTGCAGTTAGTTTCCATTCTTTAGGTATCAAAAATGGCTCAATAATTTGTTTTGAAGGGTCAAATCCCTTAAAAAAAGAACCGCCGAAAATATTCCAATCTCCGTATAAATATGCAAGTTTTAGTTCGTGAGGCAAACCCGCAAGTTTTGAAGCGTAATCACTGTAATTTAAACAAAAATTTCGCCTCTGCTCTTCATTCCATTTTTTGTAATAATCATCAACGGTGTAGCCATGTTCAGCCAATTTTTGAAGCACCCAATAAACATTATCCCAGAGATGCGAATAAATAAACTTGTAATCGGATGAATTCTCGTTTCCCCTGAAAATTTTATCGACAAAAATCCGCTTAATAAAAGCATGAGATACGCCGCCGGGATTCATTGTTAAAATCATTTTAGGTTTAAAGCCTGATTTTGTTGTTCTGTTTGTTGTTCGCAGAAAATTTATTTGGTTCTCAGTGCACTGGGTTGCTTCATCTATAAAAATTAAATCATACTCCATACCTTGAAAAGTGTAAATGTCAGTCTCTGAATCTGCGTATCCGAAACTGATAACCGGATTTTTCTGCTCGTCGTAAAGGATCTTTTCCGACTTATTAAACAGCGTCATTACTTTTGGGTGCTTGTTGTATAAAGGCAAAATGTGGTTGTTGAGGAGTTCTTTCGAAAATCTTCTAAATATCAATGATTTCAGTTTGTATTTTTTATTAAACCCGAAAAAAAGAGCTAATTCTCTAATGGCATAACTCTTTGCTCCCCCTCTTGCTCCCCCGTATCCTATCCATGAAGCAGAATTTCCTTGAATTAAATTTTTTAATAGCTTTTGCTTTGGAAGCAGTTTGATTTTGTTAACCGGAATCATTAGGCAAATCTCCCGTGTTAGCCGAAGTTAAATCCACCGCTTCAATCCTTATATTCTCTCTCCGCTCCCTCTTCCTTTTTACAGATGAATATAACGAAAGCAGTGTTTTTGCTGCGTCAAACCTCGTTTTGGCGCTAACCGACTCGTCATTCTTAAGCGTGATTAAAAACTCTGCAGTCGAATATATTTCGCTCTCTAATAGATTTTCAAGCGATCTTCTTCTCGTTTTAGACATAATTCTCCCTTTTTTTATTCGTAATTTCTTCCAAATCCGAAAGAAATTCAAGTTTGAATTTGCACACCTGCCAATATATCTTAAAATACTTCACTCAATTATTGCTAACTTCTGAATTTATCAACATTGATTTGAACTAATTATTATCAAAGAAGTATAAAACGAGAGTATAATAATTACAAATCCGCTAATTTTTAAGGCTTGTAATTATATTGGGTAGCACAATCAAACACAGGTGCAGTCTTTTTCGTAAATTGATTGATAGATATTTATATTTCTGTTTTATAGCTCATACTTTGTGTGAGTGGAGTCATATTGCTGATAAACGGTGTAACAAATCTATTACCGGAGCGTATAAAAATTAGAAAACAGTATAAAATTAAATTAAAAGGAGCACTCAACATGCTAAAAGTTTTTATCCTTGCATTAATTGCAGTTACCATTTCATTTTCTCAGAACATAGAAAATTTAAAAATGACGCAAAAACAGAAATTCGCAAACCACTCAGTTGCTAAAATTAAAAAATCAGATTTCACTTTAAAAGAAAAAAGCGGATTAAATGCCATAGGCAAATTAAACCATGAAAAAAAATCTTTAATGTCTAAGGGAAAAGTTAAACCGGTGCGTGAAGGCTTAAACTCAATGACTAAATCGGGCTTTAAACACTATAAAAATACCGCAGTTTTTAAAAGCTCTGACCGCTCTTCGCTAAAATCGGATAAACGCCCTTTTAGCGGTGGGGTCATTTTCGCAAAGCAATTAAAAATTATTAAAAAGTAGTATTACTTATTTAGAGGAGATTGATGATGAAAAAAAATACTAAGTTTTTAAGCGTTTCTTTATTTCTTATTCTTTTTGTTACTCCTTTTCTAGGGTTCAAAAGTGTAAATGAAACAGACCAACAGCTTGTTGAAAGAGTATATAATAAAATTTTAACAGTCGTAAAAAATGTTCCCCCTGAATTAGCAGCTACCTGGCCACCAAAGCTTGACTATCAAGCGGGAGAAAAAAAGGTCGTAAACGCTTACGCCGGTTTTAACGATGAAGGCTACCCGGTTGTTATTGTTACTCAGGCGCTGATGGATGTTATTATCAGAGGTAATGAAGAATTTATAGCTTATATCCTTGCTCATGAAATAGGGCATCATTTGGGTATGCATCCTAAAAATATTACTAATTATGTAGAATCACGGTCAATGGAATTTGAAGCAGATAAATATGGAATGGAAATAGTTCTCCGTGCAGGCTATTCTTTTAGAACAGTTCGCGAAACTATGATTACTATGAAATCGATTCTCGGTGATTATAGCACTTTTGAAGCTTCTGCCTCTACTCACCCCAGTTGGACCGAACGCTTAGAAGCGCTTGATAACGAAAAACAATTTTTATGGAGATCTTTAGCTGCTTTCGAAAATGGTGTTTATTTCTTGTTTTACGAAAATTATGAGGCTGCCGAAGTCTGCTTTAAAAAAGCTATTAGAGAATTCCCTGATTGTTATGAAGCTTACGCTAATCTCGGTTATGCTCAATTAATGCAATATTTAGACAAGCTTGAGTATGAAGATGTTCGTTCTTTTAATATTAACCAGATAATTTACGGCTCATTTTATAGAAAAGCCGTTTCTATTGAACAATCTTCTATTAGAGGAATTGACGAAGAAATTTGGTGGAATGCAATCGGCAATTTTAAAGAAGCACTTAGAATCAATCCTAACATGTCGCTTGTGAAAACTAATCTCGGAATCGCTTATTTGTTTGACCCGAGAAAAAAATCATTAGGTCAAGCAGAAAAATTCTTTGCCGAATCAATTGACGAAATTGCTCTTGATGAATCTATTGACCAATATTTAGTTTCAATTGTTTACCTTAATTCGGGCGTGGTTGACGCCACTCAAAACAAGAATCAAGAAGCCTTAGCAAAGTTTGAAAATGCAAAAAGCAGGTATGAAAATGCTCAAAAACAAGGTTTTGCTATGAATAACGAGTCTAATACTGACAGGGGCTTCTCTTCGGTAGTTGGGTATGATGTAAAATCTTTAGCTGCTGTTATCGACTTAAACAGCATTATTCTTGAATCATCTTCTAAATCAGAAAATCCTCAATTTGTTAAAAATGCGGTTAATGAATTCGAAAAATATTTCAGAAATCACTACCCGGGCAGTATATGGTGGAAATTAGCTTACGAAAATTACTCGGCTCTCTGCAAAAAAACCGGTGTTACCCCAAAAAGTGAAGAACAATTAGTAAATAGCTCCCGTGCTTCCGTGAAACCGGTGCAAGGAATCAAAGTAGGCAGCAACTTACTTCTGCTATCTACACCAATTAACGAAGCTCTAAAAATGTTTGACGGCGAAGCTGAGATTATCCCCGTAGTTAAAGAACGCAAAATAATGGCTTATGTTTACGCCAATTTGGGCATCGAAATTATTTCCGATACTAAAATTGTTTCTATAGTTCTTAACTCAAATTACAAAGAGCCTCTTGAATTTTCGGGTGTAAAAGGAAATAAATACAACCTTAAAATAGGAATGACTAAAAAAGAGGTCGAAAAACTCCTCTTAGATGAAAATGATTTGATTTACATGAAAATTCAAATTCCGGGCAAATCTGCCACTTATTTCTTCTGTTATGAACTTGGAGTAGGTGTTGCGTATCAAAACGGAGTTGTTTCCGAAATCCTAATAACTCAAAACAGATACCGGTTCTGTCTCTTATACACATCTGACGCTGCCGACGACGGA
>JACSRR010000236.1 GCA_014879635.1 Ignavibacteriaceae bacterium
AAAAAACTTTCATTATTGATATTAATTGCTTCTTTATTTTCTTTAGAATTGTTAGCACAGAGAGGCGGAGATATAGTACCGGGTGAATTATTAGTTCAGCTAAGACCCGGAAAACAGGTTTCAACCCTTGCAAATTCGGTTGAAAGTGCAGGAATTACGGTTAAAGAACTTCTTTCTGATATTATGCAAATATATCTTTTGGAAGTGGACGAATCGAAAATTCAACTTTCTTCAGCTTTAGATTTAGTTAAATATCACCCTTCGGTTCATGTTGCTCAATATAACCACTACATTGATAGAAGAGATGATAAAGATTATGAACTTAAAAATCCTATTGAAAACAGTTTAGAACCAAATTTTCAAAACTCCGAAATTTTTCCAAATGACCCTTCTTTCAATCAACAATGGGCTTTACACAACACAGGACAAAGCGGCGGTACCGTTGATGCAGATATTGACGCACCGGAAGCTTGGGTGTTCTCAACAGGCGGATTAACCGCTCTTGGCGATACTATTGTTATTGCAGTTGTTGACGGCGGTGTTGATTTAACTCACCCTGATTTAAATCTTTGGAGAAATTGGGGCGAAATTCCCGGTAATAATATAGATGATGACGGTAACGGTTATATTGATGATATTTACGGATGGAATGCTTACAATAATAACGGAACTATACCAAGTGATAATCACGGTACGCATGTTTCGGGTATTACTGCCGCAAGAGGAAACAATAACCTTGGAGTTTCAGGTGTTAACTGGAATGCCAAAGTTATGATTTTGGCAGGTTCTTCATCAAATGAAGCTACCGTTGTAAGAGCATATTCTTACATCCTAAAACAACGCACACTTTACAACCAAACAAACGGTGTTCAAGGCGCTTTTGTTGTAGTTACAAATGCGTCGTTTGGTGTCGATTACGGTAACCCGGCTAATTATCCGATCTGGTGCGGAATTTACGATTCGCTTGGTGTAGCAGGTATTCTTAGTTGCGGAGCTACCGCTAATCTTAATATTAACATCGATGTTACGGGCGATATTCCAACAGCGTGCCCATCCGATTTTATGGTTTCGGTTACCAATACTACCAGAACCGATACCAGAAACTCCGGTGCTGCCTACGGTTTAACCACAATTGACCTTGGTGCCCCCGGAACTCAAATCTACAATACAACATCCGGCGGTTCTTACGGCAATTTAACCGGAACCTCTATGGCTACTCCAACTGTTGCCGGTGGAATAGCTTTAATGTTTGCTGCAGCAAATCAGCAATTTATCTCGGCTTACAAACTGAATCCTGCAGCGGGTGCTCTTCAAATTAAACAGTTTTTGATGGAAGGCACCGACCCAATTTCAGCACTTGCAGGCGTTACGGTTTCCGGCGGTAGATTAAATGTTTACAATTCCGTTCTTTCGGTAGCAGCTACCCCCGATACCGTACCACCCACTCAAATTACCGATCTTGCAGTTGTTGACCCAACATCTAACAGATTAAGAATTTCGTGGACAACCCCAAGCGATACTTCAAGAAACGGCGTTCAAGCATATATTATCCGCAGATCAAACTCGCCGATATTAAACGATAACGATTTTAACAATGCGGTAAATGTGCCCTTTACCGGTTCTTCTTTGCCCGCAGGCACTCCCGCATCACAAGAAGTATCCGGTTTAGAACCGGGCACTACTTATTATTTTGCGATAAAATCATCTGACATCTGGGGTAATATCTCACTATTGTCAAATTCGGCTACCGGTAGCACATTGGCTCCGCCCGTACTTTCGGTTAATCCGAGAAATATTTATCACTTAGTAATGCCAAATCAAAGCATTGTTGATTCATTTGTTGTATCAAATATTTCGACTACAAACTCTACATTAGATTATTCGATTTCGCTAATTAACAATACTTTCCCGCAAGGTATTTTGAATTTCACAGTAAATCAAAATCCCTCTAAAGTTAGAAATACTGAGAATATAACAAATCTAAGGTTACTTCCCGAAATAACCGGAAGTTCATTAAGAGGAAGCGGCGGACCTGATGCTTTCGGCTATAAATGGATTGACAGCAGAGAACCAAACGGACCCGCTTATGTTTGGGATGACATTGTTTCTACAGGAACTCTGCTCTCTACATGGGTTCAAGTAGGTACTTATGACCCTAAAGACGAAGGTTATGCCGGTCCAATTAACTTCAACTTTAAATTATACGGTGTCCAAAAAACTCAGGTTTACATTTCGGCAAACGGGTATTTAACAACAGCGCCGCTAACTTCAAGCTCATTCACTAACGCCAATATTCCTGCAGTAGCAGCTCCAAACGACTTAATAGCCGGTTTTTGGGATGACTTAGACGGAACTTCGGGCGGTACCGTTCACTACAAAATAGACGGCTCAAAATTGATTGTTCAGTTTACAAACTGGCCACGCTTTTCTACCGCAGGTTCTTCATATACTTTCCAATATGTTGTAAGCGCCAGCGGTCAAATTACCGTTTACTATAAAACTATGACAGGAACACTAAATTCTGCAACAATAGGCATAGAAAACAGCACAGGTACAATTGGTTTACCGGTTGCTTACAATGCAAATTTTGTTGAAAACAACTTGGCTCTAAAGATAAGTGCCGAACCCGATTGGGTTGCTCCTAATCATGTTTCCGGAACATTAGGGCAAAACGGATCTGCTTCGTTAGTAATGTCTATGAATTCTAACGATTTAGAATACGGTTCTTACTCAATGGATGTTCTGTTAAGTTCAAATGACCCCGCAAAACCTGTTGACACGCTTAAAGTCAGTATGCTAGTAGCTTCTGAAGTTCCGGTTGAACTTATGTCGTTTAACGCAATTTCGAAGAATGGTTCTGTTGAATTAAATTGGTTAACAGCAACAGAAACAAACAACGAAGGTTTCGAAATTCTTAGAAAAGCCGAAGGAGAGAGCAATTGGTCAACTTTAGGCTTTATTAGAGGTCAAGGCACCACTACCGAACCGGTTTCTTATTCTTATATTGATAATATTCTAAAACCGGGTGTTTACTACTACAGGCTAAAGCAAAAAGACTTTGACGGTACAATTTCATTCAGTCAGGAAATTGAAGCAGATGTAACGGCTCCGGTTGAATTTGCATTAGAACAAAATTATCCAAATCCGTTTAATCCTTCAACCACAATCAGATTTGCATTGCCGGTTGATTCTAAAGTCAGTTTGATTGTTTACAATCATATTGGCGAACAAGTTGCTCAGTTGATAAATTCGGATTTAAAAGCCGGTTTTCACGAAACAACTTTTAATGCTGCAGGGTTATCAAGCGGTATCTATTTCTATAAATTGAATGCCGGAAGTAATTCGGCAACTAAAAAGTTGATACTTCTTAAGTAAACAGACTTTTTTTAAGGGGGGCGTTACGCCCCCCTTTTTTTTTGGAGGGCTGGATATGATGTTGAATTTATACCCTAAATCAACAAATAACACTAAAGAGATTGACCACATTGAGAATAGAATCACAAATTAAATCTCCCGCATTGTAATAAGAATCCAAAAATTACTTTAGGTCATAAATTAGCTTTGAAATACAAAGATAGTAAAGGTATTTCAATGTTATTAGAATTTTTAAAATAAAAAGACAAGAGACCACATATTGAGTTGAACATAAAGAAATGGCTAGATCTCTACAAACATGCGACACTTCCGGTGCCAAAAATGTTTGGTGTTTTTTTGATTTTGTGCTGATATTGCACCTGTTTTACTCTTCATAACAAACTTAAAAAGTGTATTCAAATCAGGAACAAATTATTGATGGTTAAAGTATTAATACCATTACAAAAAATATTTTAATTTTACGGGGCAAAACAAAAAAAATATTTTTGCACGGTAAATTCTTTTAATATTTTGTACAACTCAATTAACATAATTTTCTAACAATTTTATTTTTATTATATGAAAAAATTATCACTATTTTTACTCATGTTGCCTTTTCTGTTTTCGGCATGTTCGTCAGGCTTAAAATTAGCGGCGAATCAAACAGGTAGTACCCATGAAGTTTCTGTTGGTGACTTCATTGATATCGAACTGAGTTCAAATCCCTCAACCGGTTATCAATGGAAATTAGACGGAACTCTAACAACCGGTCCGGTAAGATTAATCAGCAACAATTTCAAAGCTTCGCCCTCTTCAGAAGGGATGGTAGGTGTAGGCGGCACAGAATATTGGAGATTTCAAGCTGTTGAATCCGGTACGGCTGATGTTAAATTACTTTACAAAAGAGAATTTGAACAAGAAGCAGTTAACACTGTTACTTATAAAATTAATGTAAAATAATTAGTTTTGAGGGCGGTGATTTTTCTCCGCCCTTTTAATCTTTACCTAATTAAAGCAAGTTTTGAAGATTTGATATAAACGGTATTTCCTGAACTGTTTTTTATTTTCAACTTGTAAAAATAAATACCCGAAACCAAGTTTGAAGGTATATTGTAAGCAACCGAATGTTCTCCTGCCGGCATAACTTGGTCTTTTACCGTGTCAATTTTTTCTCCGGCACTGTTAAACAATTCAAGAACTACGCTCCCTTCACCGGCTAAAACAAAGTTAAAATTAACTAACGAGGAGCCGTTTTCCGTCAAATTTACGGGATTTGGATAGTGGTTTTTTAATTCATATTTAAGAGGGGCAATAACAGAAGCGAAAAGTTCGGGGCTGTATTCAAAACTTCCGTCAAAGTCGATAATTTTGAGCCTAAACAAATAATTTCCGGGCGTTTTCAAGTTAGCTTTAAAATTGTAATATTTAGGTGAATTTGAGAAACCGGCAGCAGGAACTTCCCCTATTTTTATCCAAGAACTATTTTGATTGAGAGATAGCAACTCAATTTCGAATACCCGGCTATCAATTTCGGTAGCGGTATTCCAATGCAACTCTACATCAGATCCTCTAACCCAAATATAGAACGATACTAATTCAACGGGGAGAGGGTCAAGAGGAAAAGTGGCTGCCAATGCATTTGTCATTTTATTCCATCCCGTTGAGTCATTTCTTAATTTATACCGTTCTTGTTCTAAGTGCAAAAACCGGTCAGGGTTGTTAGAAGCCGAACTGTTACAAGGGTTTGTAGAACCGTTAATAAGTCTTCCTTGAGTGTTTGTGGTGCCCAATAATTTATCATAGTCAAGGTCAATATGAGCAATTTTAAATGTTAAATCAGGGTCTTCGGTAAGAAGATTGTTTTTTAGTGCAAGAAGTCTATTGGTAGAGGGAGGTTCAGTTCTATTTCCGTTACTCATTATGACATACGGGTCAGACTCTAACTTTGTGAATCCGTGTAATTGAATTACAATTAAATCTGTGATCAAAGAATCCATTGCTTGAGTGGCAAACTGAAGCGGACCTTGTACGGTGTGTGGTTGGTCTGAAATTCTAAAAGGTGTACTTGCCCCGGTACAAACGGTTGTTGTGCCCGCACAAGAAGAGGATGTATCGTTATTGCAACGTTGAGTGCCGGAAACATAGAATGCTCTTGCACCAATTCGTGTAAAAACATGAATACCTTGTTTACCGGTATTAAAATCGAACTTTGGATGCGGAGCCTGAATAAAAAGTGATTGTCTATCGGCAATAGTATTTAGAATAAAAACTCCCCAATGTTTGCTTGAAGTATCTTGTTTTTCGAGAATGTGATAAATTCTACTTCCGCCGCCTGTGGTGTCGGTAAAAATAACTATTTGAAAATTGATGGAATCGGCAATTTGTGCTGCTGTTGAAATATTACTGAGAACAAGTTGTTCAATTGCTCGCCGGTAAACTTGTAAATCACTCCATTCAGGTAGTGTATAAGCGTTTCTTTGAGCTAAGGAAGAATCGGGCATATTATCAATAAACGAATTAATTCGTGTTGTTAGAACACCCGTTTGAGGAGTTTGGGAAAAAATGACTCCGTTAAGTGAGTAAAGTATAGAAAAAAGAAGTAAAGGTAATTTC
>JACSRR010000394.1 GCA_014879635.1 Ignavibacteriaceae bacterium
ATATTCTATATATCAACTACAACTTTCAATTAAATACTGTAACTTTCACCATTTATTTAGGTACATCTAACTTTTTGCATTACATTCGGCTAAATTTCAGAACTTATTCAACCTGTAAGGATGAAAGTAAAACCTAAAAATAATTGGCACGGTGATTGCTATTGTAGAAATATACTAAATTCAAAAAACCGGATATATGAAATATTTACTACTACTATTCTTTTCAATTAATATCGTAATTTCGGCTCAAAATGATAATGACGCCTGCCTCACTTGCCATTCAGATGAAACTCTCAATTATTCAAGAAACGGGAAAGTTATTTCCCTATTTGTAGATGAATCTGTTTATAGCAATTCTATTCACGCACCTTTTGAATGTATCGACTGCCACACTGACTTTTCTGCTGAGGATATTCCTCACAGGGCAGGTAATAATATTTATAAGGTAGATTGTAGTACTTGCCACGATGCCGGTAACTATTCAAAAAGTGTACACGGTACTAAAAACCTTGAATGTTCTTCATGCCACGGAAAACACAATATTTCGGCAGTGAGTGACCTTAAGAATGCTCAAGTTACCCTCTGTATTCAATGTCACCAAACCGGTGATGTGAAAATGTACTTAGATAGTAAACATTACCAGCTTTTTAGAGCAGGAAGAAAAGATTTATCATGTACAGCTTGCCACGGTAAAAATTCACACGAAATTGAATCTGCTGCTAAACTTAAAACTAATCAATTCCCTGTGTGTTCAACATGTCACGCAAACTACAAATCAGATTTTAGTAAAGAAATACATCTAAACGCAGGTAAACCGGGTTTTCCGGCGTGTTCAAGTTGCCACGGCTCACATCTTTCGGCAGTAAACAGATTCTCACGCTCATCGCAAGATTGTTTGAAATGTCACCTTGACCCAAATGTAACCGGTACCCATACGGATAAAAAATTCAAGGAATTTATTGAAACATTTAAGACAAGTGTTCACGCCAAACCGGGTAAAAATGGATTTGAATCTGCATCTTGCGCAGATTGCCATGGTAACCATGTTGCCGAAGGCTTAGAAGCATCAAAAAACAGAACAGCCCGTCAATATATACCGCAAACTTGCGGTAAATGTCACACTGAAGCTCTTAAAGAGTTTAATTTATCTTCACATGGTCAAGCTTTTGTAAAAAATCCCAATGCTGGTCCCGTTTGTACGGATTGCCATGGTGAACACGAAATTTCTGTGGTTGATGGAGCTCATTTCACAAAATTAAAAATTAAGCAGATGTGTATTGATTGCCATGTTAATAATCCCGAAGTTGTAAAACTAATGGGCAATAAGGGGCACAACTTAAAAGACTATGAAAAATCTGCTCACTGGATTGCGTTAAAAAACGGTAACGAAAAATCCGCAGTTTGTTCTGATTGCCACACAGGTCACTCTATGTTACCGGCGGCTGACCCTAATTCATCGGTGAATAAAAAAAATATAGACAAAACTTGCGGTACCAGCGGTTGCCATACTAAACAAAGAAACGATTTTACAGGCAGTGTTCACCAAGTTGCTTTGTTAAACGGAAACTTAGAGTCACCAACTTGTACTGATTGTCATGGTGACCATCAAAATACCGACCCCATTAAAGTTGGTACTGCAGGTGTTAGCAATCAATTTATTTCTAAACTTTGTTCTGATTGCCACGCAAGTGTTGAATTAGCCGATAAATATAACTTACCGGTTGGTGCAACAAACTCATATTACGATAGTTTTCACGGACTTGCCGTAAGAGGTGGTTCAAAATATTCTGCAAATTGTGCAAGCTGCCATAATTATCATAATGTTAGAAACAGCAAAGACCCTCTATCTTCTATACATAAAAATAATTTATCAGCAACTTGCGGAAAGTGTCACCCGGGTGCAAACCTTGAAACACAATTCACTCAAGTTCACTTAAATTATACCCGTGATGAATCTGCATTATTATGGTGGACAAAAAATATCTACATTGTACTTATAATTCTTACAATAGGTGCAATGTTTGTACATAATTTACTTGATTTTATAAGAAAACTACAAGAAAGAAAAGCTCATAAAGCTCACATTAAACAACTCAAAAAAGAGAAGAAATATTATCTCAGAATGACTCTTAATGAGAGAATACAGCACTTCTTGTTGTTAACTACCTTTATCGGGTTAGTTATTAGCGGTTTTGGGTTGGTTTATCCTGAAGCATTTTGGGTACGCTGGATAAGAGCAATTCTTGGAGACGACGCCTTTGAATTAAGAGGTATTACTCACAGAGTTTTGGGTGTGGGTATGATTTTAACTTCACTATACCATGTTTATTATCTCTTCTTCACCGTTAGAGGAAAACAATTATTGAAAGACTTCCTCCCTGCTAAACATGATTTAAAAGATGTTGTTGTAAATATTAAGTACTTATTGGGTATCAGTAAAATTAAACCTGAGTTCAGACGATTCTCTTATATGGAAAAAGCAGAATACTGGGCGTTAATTTGGGGTACTGTTGTAATGTCTGTTACAGGTGTTATTTTAATGTTTAATAACTTTTTCTTGGCAAACACTTCCAAATTATTGATGGATTTTTCAACCGTTGTTCACTTATATGAAGCTTGGTTAGCAACTCTATCAATAATTGTTTGGCATTTCTATTTCGTAATATTCAGCCCTGAGGTTTATCCGGTTAATCCTGCTTTAGTAACAGGTTATCTTGATGAAGAGTTAATGAAAAGCGAACACCTTCTTGAATATGAGAGAATGAACGCCGAAAACGAAGGCATTAAAATTGTCAAATTGGAAAATGGTGAAACTACAGAAACTGAACCGTCTGATGATAATGATGACAAAAAAGATGAGAAAAAAGAATAAATTATAATTGATTAAATTTAGGGAACATTGCAAATTCTTTTCCAATGTTCCCTTTTTTATTTTAAAGGCCGCCCCCCCGACTAATCAAATTATATTGTCCCTGTCAAGCTAATCAGAATTATTTAGGTACTACTTAAATTAATTTCGTTCAGATATTACTTTAAGAGAGTCATCTTTTTAATTGAAGAAAATTCTTTTCCGGTATTTAACCCTTTAGCTTCTAACGAGTAAAAATAAACTCCCGAAGGCAATGAATTTAATACTTCAAATTTTACACTGTGTGAACCGGCTTCTCTTAAACCGTTTATTAATATTTGAACAGTTTCTCCTAACAGGTTAAATATCTTTAAGGTTACCTGCGAATTTTCCGGTAATGAATATGAAATATTAGTTGAAGGATTAAAAGGGTTAGGGTAATTTTGATTTAAACTATACTCAAACGGAGTAACTAAATCACCGTTCTCAAATAACGAACTCGGCTCTCCCGGAAGATACGCAACCGATAACAAACCGTTAACGCCGGTATTTCCGATAAGTGTTCCCGAACCTGTAACCGGGTCAATTTCAATAAATTCGCATAAAGCATTAGGATTGCCGGATAAACCAAACAATTTTCCGCTCTCATCAAAGAAAATATCTCTTATGTTCCTGTTAAAGCCTGTTCTTCCTATTCTTGTAGTATCACCGTTAGATAAGTTTACTCTCAAGAGTAAATCTTTAGGACTCCCTAACGGAGCTGCAAAAGTTCCATACAGTTCATTGGTAACAGGATGAAACGCTATTGTCTGCAAGATTGCTAAAGATTTGGTTCTAAATACGGTTACTCCGGAGTTAATATCTGCTTCATAAATATTTCCTTCTTTATCTAAGAGAAAATAATTTCCCCCCGTATCAATTGCTGATGCAATAAACTGCGATTTATCCAACCAAGTTAATGAATAAGCATCACCTAATTCTGAATTTACTCTGTATATCCACGAAGAATCGAAACCTTTACTTCGCATTCCGTAAATGACATCATCAGAAGGATTAACTCTTAAACTCAATATTTCCAAGTATCCGGAATTTCCCAGAAAAACTGCCTGACCGGTAAATTTGTTGATAATGTAAACCTTACCTCCGTCAACTTGACTTGATACAGCGTAAATTGTATTTGTTGAGGCATTATTGATTTCAAAAGATTTTAATTTGAGTGCAACCGGACTTGATATAGGGTCATTTGAATTAATTTGAAGTTCTGCATTTATATTCCCCGTTGTTTGCGGTATAACTCTAACATTTATATTTAGTGAATCAAAAGAGTTTAAAGTTACAGGAAACGAGGGTAAATTTGTTATTGAAAACACCGGGTTCGTTAGATCCAATGAACTAATTATCAGAGCTTCAGACCCATGATTGACAATAGTGATATTTCTAAATGCTGCAGTTTGATTTTCAACATCACCAAAAGTAACTGAAGGTGGTGCGTTTAATTTAACTCCGTTAAAAGGAATCATTCTAACTTCTGCTAACCTTGTTGACCAAGTATTTTTTGCCGGAGCAAACTGGGTTAACATCCAAACAGATTCCATATCAACAGGGTCAACTGCAATTCCCAAATAGTCACCCCATCTGTTTCTTCCGCTACCGTAATCTACAATGTACGAAGCTTTCCCCTTTTCGATTAGTCTTGAGGGAGTAAAGAATGATGAGTTCGCAGATTTTGCCGTATAATATGCACTCGGAAATTCGTTTGTACCGCTACGCGAATATGTAATAGCTACATTCGCATTTTTATCGACCATTATTGACGGATAAAGATACCAATAGCCAATTTCACCGAAAGAAACTTGTTCCGAAACTAAATTAGTTGTTGTATTCACTTTCGTATATCGAAATGCTCCATAAGAACCGGAAGCAGGGTTTGCAATTGCATGTGTTACATATAGAAATCCGTCATGAAAAACCGGTTCGTTATTCAGACTTGGTCCCATAGTTTCAAGGGGCATACCGCCACCGGGCTGAGAGGAAGATGGTGGACCAAAAAAAGTTGTAACGGGCACTCTTACTCCAGATAATTGCGGAACACCGTTATTATAGGTAACTTTGTACAAATTATAATAATTTCCGGAAAAGTTTGAAGGGATGTGGAGTAAGTGATAGGTTGAAGATGCCGTCAAAGAAATTGAAGGTCTTATAGTATAAATTGAACTGCTTCCGCCGGGCTCACCTATACCCCAAAAATCGTAATAATTAAACCCGGCAGTACTGTTGCCGTAAAGGGAACTCTTAGGAATTACAACCATTTTAGCGCCATAGAAACCGCCCGTAAATCCAAATTGATTAGAAGTAATATAGAGTGATGTAGTATCAAACCCAACACCCTGATAGTCACCCCACTGCCCGCTTGCAACCGTACCACTCAAGTTGGAAGGCACTCTCCAATTGTACCAAGTACCCAGCGGATTATCGTCATCAGATACGGAAACCAAATAATTCCCTCTTCTTGAAGGATCATCTTGGTCTAACCATACCATAATCCATCTCTCCGAAAAATGGTCATACACTACCTTTGGGTCAAAAATAAAACCACCCGGAATTAATGAATTATACCATGGTTCGGCAGCAATTAATTTCAAGAGATTTCCCTCTTTATCCCAAATGGCAAACGATGTGTTCACTGTACCAACAATATGATTAGGACCAACAGCAAGGTGCGGATCAGGTGGAATAGACGAAGTCATTCCTATTCCAGGGTAATTTTTTACAATTACTGCTCCATTTAAGTCTTCGGGTGAGTTTAGTAAATCATAGTCCCTCTGATATATTTCAACCGGAGAAGGCATACCGTTAGGTACAATTTCAGATTTAGAGTTAGCAACTTTGTGTTTGTTTTTAACCCTGTCATCAACAGGTTCTTTAATAATTGGTCGCAAAGTGAAATTATCGGTAGTTACTGTTACACCGGGAGAAACCGTACCGGTAACCGGACCATTAAAGTTTTGAGCAATTACAGGAAAAGAAATAAAAAATAAAAAAAATAGTTTTGCCATTTTTAGCATTTTGCCTCAGATGTGTTGTATAATTTAAATGAAGAATT
>JACSRR010000351.1 GCA_014879635.1 Ignavibacteriaceae bacterium
TTCATAAATTTTAAACCCAAATTATTAAATTCAACCAAACTTTTCTCAATTTTACCAGAATTCCATTTTTTGACAACTCTTTAGAATAAGATTTTTTTTGATTAAGGTATAGAAAGCTATAATAAAAACCGGTATGCGTTAATTTCGTATATTTATATTACCGTTGATGTATTAAAAGTAGTTCCTAAATATATGGAAACAAAATTAGCAAATACCTTACAATTTATTTTGCAATAAATATGTTTAGCCTTTTAGTCAGCTTTTTGTTTGAAAAAGCAAACTTTTTGGTTAAAAAGTTGTTTAAAAATCAGAAATCAAGTGCAAATATTTTCATTTATAAGAACATAAAAATAAGTTATATTTAATATAAAAATTATTGAGTTTTTTGTAAGTTCACAACTATTGTAAGTTCACAACTAGATTAGAATATGAAACTGATATTAGATTCAACTATTCATGAATTATTAAATGACAAGCTACTGAGACTCGAGAATCACTTTAATGCTGATTTCTTATTTTTTTATGGTCCTATAACAGATTTTTTAGACAATCCTTTTCGGGATTTAATAGAGGAATTAAAATCTGATCCAAATTCGAGTAATACCTTGTTTATAATACTAAATACTCCGGGTGGTAGTGTTGAAACTGTAGAAAGATTAGTAAATATCACAAGATATCACTACACTGAAGTAAATTTTATTATTCCTGATTACGCCTATTCAGCAGGCACAATATTTTGCCTATCAGGAGATAATATTTATATGGACTATTCATCATCTTTAGGACCAATTGATCCTCAGGTGTTTAACGGCAAAAATTGGGTTCCGGCTTTGGGTTATTTAGATAAAGTTGAGGAACTTATAAGTAAATCAAAATTAGGTACAATATCTCAGGCAGAATTACTGATGCTAAGGGAATTAGACTTGGCAATGCTTAGAAGACATGAACAAGCAAGAGATTTAACGATTGCTTTATTAAAAGAATGGCTTGTTAAATATAAATTCAAAAACTGGAATCGTCATAGCTCTAACTCAAAACAAGTTACACAAGAAGAAAAGATCAAAAGGGCTACTGAAATTGCCGAAAGTCTTGGTAATAATAAGCTCTGGCATTCTCATGGAAGATCAATTGGTGTTTCTTCTCTAAAGAATATACTAAAGTTGAAAATAGAAGATTATTCAAGTAACTATGAAGAAAGAAAACTTATAAGAGATTACAATGATTTTATTTTCCAATATATAAGAAAGAATGGCATGGAAATGTTTTTTCACACTAAAAAATATATTTAAATTCTTATGAAAAATTTATCAGAAAAAATTACAAAGCTTAACAATCAAACCGATAAAGAAAAAGGTAAACTGGAGCAAGTATCTCAATTTGATGTTACTATTGAAGAACTTAAAAAAATAACTAATCTGCAAAAACCAACATATAACCTACCTTTAGTAGATACCATAGGTAAACATACACATTCTTCATTAAATAATTTTAATAAATAATTCTCTTTCAAAAGTTTTTTCTGGGTTAGATTAATTTTTCTCACAAAAAATCCAAAAACCCAAAATTTAGGCTAACCCGGTTTTTGCACCACTTCCTTCGTTTTACAACCTCAAAATTCTATATTTTTATTATATTGCCGGTTACTGAAATAAAACCTTAATATCAATCTTTGTATGACAACATTCAACACAATAATAGCAATTGTAGCGGCAATATCCCTTTTTCTGTTTAGTTTGGGCGGATTTTCAAAAGAACTTCAAACACTCGGTTCAGAGAAGCTTAAAGTTTGGCTCGCAAAAGTAACCGCTAACAGGTTTGGAGCTTTTTTATTGGGTGCCTCTTTAACGGCTATTATTCAATCAAGTAGTGCGGTTACTTCAATTACTGTAGCGTTGGTTGATGCGGGCGTGATACAATTTTTTAATAGCTTGGGGGTATTGGTCGGTTCAAATCTCGGAACAACCTTTACGGCATGGTTAGTAGCGTTTAAATTGGATAATCTTGGCAGCTGGTTGATTGTTGCAGGTACAATTGCAGGTTTTCTACCGGCAAAAATCCATCTGTTCGGTAAATCAATTTTCTATTTAGGGTTGATATTATTCAGCTTACAGCTTATAAATAATGCATTAAAACCGGTTAGTGCCGAACCTGAAATAATTGAATTACTTGCCAATGCTGACTTTATTCCTTACGGAATTCTTGCCGGAATAATTGTTACTGCCGTTGTTCAATCATCTTCGGTTACTACAGGTTTAACTATAATTCTTGCCTCACAAGGGCTATTAAACATAGAGGGTGCAATTGCTATTGTGCTGGGGAGTAATTTAGGTACAACAAGCACGGCACTATTAGCATCTGCATCACTTTCAAAATCTGCTAAAAATTCTGCCGTTGCAAACTTTATCTTTAACTTTCTCGGTTTGGTTATGTTTCTCCCTTTTATTGGGGTTTTCACAAAATTAATATCTTCTCTAAATTTAGATATCTCTTTTCAAGTAGCCACAGGGCATCTGTTATTTAACCTAATAGTTTCTGTTGTAACATTACCGCTTCTTAGACCTTTGAGCAACTTTGTCCTAAAAATAACTAAAACAAAAACTTAAGCGGTTATTTAATTATCATCATTTTTTTAGTCGCCAAATATTCACCCGCATTGAGTCTGTAAATGTAAATTCCTGAAGGTAGATTTGGCAAATCAGGTTCAATCTCAAAATAGCCCGGTTGATAATCACCTTTGTAAAGTATCATTACTTCTGCTCCGGAAACATCATACAAAGTCAGAGTAATTTTATTTTCACCTGCAAGAGAATTTTCGGGGATGTTAAACGAAATTTTAGTTTTGCTACTGCCGGTAGTTCCAAAAACAGGGTTTGGGTAATTTTGTGAAAGCTCAAATTTATTTGGACCCGTAACAGTAACGCTAATTTCAAGAGAATACGATGCCGTACCGTCTAAATCAATTTGTTTGAGCCTGTAGAAATACTGCCCCGAATGCAATTTTTCTGAAAAAGTATATTTTACCGGAACAGTTGAATTTCCTTTCCCTTGAACAAAACCTGCAGAGATCCAATCAGAGTTGAGTGACTTTCTTTCGATTGCAAAACCATAATTATTTGACTCGGTTGCAGTTTCCCAATTTAAATAAATTTGATTTCCGTTTACCGAAGCCAAAAAAGAGCTTAATTCAACCGGAAGAGGGTAGTCGGTTCTTTCATCGGCACCTTTGTAAGGAGCAGAAGGATGTCTAAATTGATAGTCAATATCTACTTGAATCCCGCTGATAGCTGTGCCCATAAGATTCAAATCACCTGCTGAATTATCCGCAATTCTCAAATTGGAGGGTGAAAGAAAATGAATAAATGCTCCGGTTGTGTTAAAATCAACTTGTGTAACCGACTTCCAATTTGCAAGAGAAGAGACTACGGCACCACCCCAATTTCCGAAATGATTATATGTACCGGAAGGAACCATTACATTGTTAAAATCAGACTTAAATAAACCGGTTTTATTTGAGTAGTTTAAACCGTAATTGTTTCCCGTTGCTACTCCTGAATTTACTCTTTCGTTTTGAATAATATTATTTTGTACCGCAAAATTTAAAGCAGCACCCCGCTTAGAAATTCCCGAACTTGAGTGGCTTAACGACCCGCTTCCGAACATATTTATACTGTTAAAGTAGATTTCCACTGAATTTTCAGGATAGCCGTTATAATCAATTCCGTTTACGGTACAATCCAAATTATCGGTCAAACTGATAAAGTTATTATATATTAATGTATGTGCCGGGAGACCGAATGACCCGATAATAAAAATTCCGTTTACGGTTGTGGGAGATTGATGTGCTGTTTTTAGTCCGTATATTTTATTGTTTCGAACAATTGTGTTATGTGCGTGGTCTAATCTAATGCCATAAACTGTTGAAGACGCCGAAGCTTGAGTGTGAGTAAAAGAACACCTCTCAATTATTGTGCCCTCCGTACCGCCGTGTAAATAAATACCGGCATCGTGAAAATTGGAAATTTCTAAGTCGTATAAGCGAAAATTTTGCGAAGGAACGCGGTAATTTCCCGATACATATATACCCGTATTCGAAAGTTGAGCGGCACTGTTTTTAATAATTAATTTTTCGAGTGTAATTTCATAATTTGCAGAAATATCATCACCCATAAAGTGGATAGTCCCTCCGGTTGTTGAGGAATTTCTACCGAGGATAGTCGCAAATTTTACTGTACATCCATAATTACCGGCTAAAAAACGAAGTGTATTTCCGGTACTTTGATTATTAATAATTGTTAGAGCTTTTAGGGTATCGTTACCCAACGGTCTGCCGTCAATGATAATAAATTCTGAGTTAACAAATTCGAAAATTGCCGTTGAAGAAGCCTCAATTGTTAATGAAGTAACATCAGATGCAGGTCTAATAGTTAGAGTGTTTGAACTGCTTGCTCCCGGTATGTTTCCGGGTTGTATGGGAAAAGCTTCATTAACGGGAGAGTAGTCGTTTTGTATTAAAAGTGTAACGGGACCTGACAATGCAGATGTGTTTAATGCATTTAATGCCGAGCCTAATGTTTGGTAAGTGCCGGTAGCCCCTATAGTTAAAGTTCCGGAAATTCCTTGTACAACCGTTCTTGCACCCGTTGGGTTAGAGTTTTCTGGAATTCCAATAAATTGAATAGAATCGCAAGTTGCGTCAATTAGATTTCCGTTTTGTGCTCCGGGCGAAATATCATAAGTTAGCCAAAAATAATTTTCTCCGTATTCTAAGGCTGTAACTCCGTCAATAGTAAAATTGCCGGAAGGGTTGTTCATAGTATTACCATGTTGATTGGTTGTGTTAAAATTTGCCGATTTACCCGTATAATAGAGTTTTGCGTTCAGAATGTCGATATTGTTACTTGTACCCAAAGTCGAAAAATATAATTTATGAGCTTCAGGATTCAAGGGTAGCGGACCGGGAACAAAAAGCTTTACCCTCAAAATAATTTGATTAGTAGATGCAGGAGCAATGTTTTGCGTATTTTGTTGCAGAATAATTTCGGGTGATTGTTGAACCGGTGTAAAATTATATTTATAGCCGGAAAGAAACGCAATTGAATTAATAGAATTATTTGCTTGGGTTGTTGAATATGTAGGAGAAGCTGCGGGAGTAACGCTGATAAATCTGTTTGGTCCGCCTATTGTGTCATTAATTCCGATTGACGCAGAAGCACCCGAAGGTTGGGTCATATTGCCGTAAACAAATGAGATAATATTTGTTGACTCATACAGTATAATTTGAAAATTTTGTTTAACTGAACGCCATAAGATATTTTTCCACTGGATAACAAACCTTCTATTTGGAGCAACTCCAAAAGATTCGTATCTGATAACGGTTTGAGCGTCTAAATTCAGGTCATCCCAGAGCGGTGCTACAAGTGGTTTTTGCGAAGTAGAAGCCAAATCGTTAGACCAACCGGTTCCGGAGTATGAATTACCTATTGCCAACCATCCGTTAACCGAAATTCTGGCTGTAATGTATGGTAAACCGCCATAAAAGAAAACAAAGGGAAGCCTGATATTTTCACCTCCGTCATTTCCCGTTACAGTGCTAATCACCCCTCCTGTAATTTCTTCATATTGTGCATTTGATTCAAATGAGAAGCTGTATGGTATTGAGGTTTGCGAATATGCCGTGCTAAAAAGTAGAAAAAATGTCAATAAATATTTCATTTTTTTATCTAAAAAGATTTAAATAATTAACGGAAAATACGAAAATATCAGATTATTGGATGCTAAAAAATTATTCACCGCAGAGAGAAAAAAGTTCGATCCCGACCCGGTCGGGAGCGGGAGTGCGGGGTTAAAAAAAGTGCTTGGTGCTTAGTTCGTAGTTCTTGGTTTTTAGCCCCGACTCCGTCGGGACT
>JACSRR010000352.1 GCA_014879635.1 Ignavibacteriaceae bacterium
TATATACCGGAATTTAATTTTCCTGCATCAAAACTTAATGTATGAACTCCACTTTCCAAAGTACCGTTAACTAATGTATTCACTAATTGCCCTAAAGCGTCATAAACACTAACTGTTACAATTGAGTTTACAGGCAAACCAAAAACAATATTAGTCATAGGGTTGAACGGATTTGGATAGTTTTGCGAAATGTAAAACACTTGCGGAACAATCGATTCTGATTCTATTTCGTTTGAATATTCATAAGTACCGTCAAAATCAACTTGTTTTAATCTGTAAGTGTGAACACCCGCGGGTACATTTCGGTCATCAAAACGGTATTTAACAGTTTCAGTGGTTGTACCCTTACCGGTAACAAATCCGATTTTCTCAAAAACTGACGAATTTGAAGATTTTCTTTCAACTTCAAAACCCGCGTTGTTTAATTCTGTAGCGGTTGTCCACTCTAATAACACATCATTACCGCTGGGAATAGCACTGAATGAAGTTAATTCAACAGGTACGGGAGAAGTAGTGATGATTGTTAAAGTCCATGATTTAAGATGCCCTGTATCAGCACTTGCATCATCAAATACTCTAAGAATCCATGCACCTGAGGCAGGAGTACCATTAAGAACCGTTAAAGGTTGCTCGGGTCTAAAAGAACCGGTAAACGGTGCTGTACCTGATGTAATAGAAGTAGCTGCATCATCATCAAATACTGTCATAATATAATTATCACCTGAGCTACCGTTATCGGTTGAGAGTTCAACTTCGGTTCCGTTCGGTGCTTTGATATAAATATCTAAATCACCGGTGAAAGTATGGATTATTGTGTCTAATCTAACAAGTACTTTTGCAATTAATGCGGGTGAACTAGGTACAATAATAGTGTCAAGCGTGTTCTGGTTATCTCTGATGTTTTTCCACATTCCGGTTCTTTCATAAACATAACCGTAAATTCCGACACCTATTGTTGGTCCAAAACCTCTCACACTTGCATAGCCGTCAACATAACTAACAACACTAAAAGTATGAAAACCGTTTGGAACATTAGATAATATTTTAGAAGCACCGGTACCGACTACTGAGCCTAACCAACTGTTTCCGCTCCAAACGGAAGATGAATCAACTGTAATAGGTTGATTATAAATATTCACAGTAGGTGTTGTCCATGTAACTGCTACAGTATTATTAGCTTCAACCCAAACCGCATTTATGTTTGAAGGTGGAACAGGTGCTGGAGCCAATAGTGTTGAAAATGAAAATACAGGTCCTAATGAAGAATCTGAAGAAGCTCTTTCAACAACTCTCCAGTAATAGGTTTTTGAATACTCTAATGTTGAAGGATGAGCATAAGAAGTAAACAAACCACCTGCTTTTACAATTGCAGAAGGATTCAAAGTATTCACTGATTGCTGATTATACGAAAAATAAACAGTGTTTGAAATTGCACTATCAGGGTTTGTCCATGAAATTGTAGGGTTGTTGTTTAGTGCAACTCCGGTAGCAGCATTAGCAGGAATTACATTTGTAGCTGATCCGGGACCCGTTGCAACTAACAAATAAGCTGCATAAACATCAATTAAACCCATGCCGTAATTATTATCTTCACCTGCGGCACCTAAATCACGGGCGGTTTCATAAAGTGCCATTTTTAATTCATAACCGGTTAATAAAGGGTTAGCTTGTTTTAATAAAGCAATTGCACCTGCCACATGCGGTGCAGCCATTGATGTTCCTGAATAATTTGCGTAGGCATTATCACTTGAAGCAACAGAAGAACGCACATTTGTTCCCGGTGCTGAAACTTCCGGCTTGATAAGTAGTGAGCCGGTGCCACCACAAGCAGAAGGACCACGACTTGAAGATGAACTTATCGGATTATTATTTCCGTTTAACCATTGTGCACCGTCTATATTAGCAACCGACATAATGTTAACCAAGTTGGTGTTAATATTTTTTGGCATTGTGATAGTTGACGGATTTGGTCCGGCGTTACCTGCAGAGAAAATCACAGCAATTCCTGCAGCTTCAACATTTTGAAAAACTGTTAAATATTGACCGTTGCACTGATTTGTTGTGGTTGGGTCATGCCATGAACAATTTATTGCAATTGGCATATCAGTTGTTGTATTTGGGTTTCCGTCAGGATCCATTGCCCATTGAAAAGCAGCATAGTGATTAGAAGTAGAATTTCCGGAGCAAATTGTCTTTGCAGCCATCCACTGAGCATCGGGTGCCACACCAATTGTATCTCCTGCAGCTGATCTACCAACCATAGTTCCTACAGTGTGAGTACCGTGACCGTCGCAATCACTTGGAGTAGTTGTTCCGCCAGCGGGATCTAACCATGCTTGATTTGCGGGTGCAAAGTTACCTCTCCATCTTGCATTAATTGCTGAATGAGTGTGTCTTACACCGGTATCCTCACCCATTACAAGTTGACCTTGTCCGGTAATACCAAGCTCCCAAAGAAGGTGAGCATTAATTATTCTTATTCCCGGTTCAACAGATTCTTTACCTTCTACCGGTGTTCTTTCTACTTCATATTTGTCTAATTCAGTAGGTGCGTCAAAATCTATAATACTCACAAGATTAGATTTTACTAAATCACGAAATACACTTGCCCTTGCTTCAACAGTAATCATATTTGCAATCCAAAATGATTTATACGAAAATACATTTCTTGCTAAATATTGATCTTGGATATAACTAATCAAAGCGGGTTGTGTTGCATTTGCTTTGTTTTGTAATGTTGTTATCACTTCAAATGCTCTGCGTTCAGGTGTTGCTTTTTCAGCGTATAGTCTTGCATTTAAAGTTTCGATATCAGCTTGATCTTTGAGGAAGATTATTCCTTTTATGTAGGAATCTTCTTCTATGTTTTGTAATATTCTTTCAAATCTGGTAGTAAATTCACCCTGTGAATATGCTTCAAATCCGAAAGTTATTAGAGCGAAAAGAATTAGTACTTTTTTGAGCACTTTATCTCCTGTTAATTTGTTATAGGAAGTTAGTTTTAAGTTAGTTTTCAAAAATCTAAAATAGTAAACTTCTCAAATATTATTAATACCTAAATTAGTTCACCATTAAAAAAATGGAATTGACGGAATTTAAAATATTAAAATAAGAACAACTTTTTAAAATACAATTTTTTGAATTCGATTTTTTTGTTTAAGTTTGCACAATTAATTTCCTTTAAATCTATTCCGCGAAATGGAAAAGGACGAAAAAATGAAGAATATTTATACAACTAAAACATGAGGAACCTCCTAAGAGCAGAAGACTTAGGAGGTTTTTTTATATATGAAAGTAAAAGCAAAAATTATAGACCAAGAATCAATGGGCAGAATTATTACCCGCTTTGCTCATGAAATTACCGAAAAAAACAAAGGCGGTTCAAATCTCGTTTTAATGGGTATGAGAACGAGAGGTGAATTTATTGCCAGAAGAGTGCAAGCTAAAATTGCCGAATTGGAGAATATTGATGTCCCTTTGGGTGTTCTTGATGTTACTCTCTATCGTGATGATTTCAGAACCCGCCTTAAACAACCGGAAGTATCTGTTTCAGATATAACCATTGACCTCACCGAAAAAGATATCATCCTGATTGATGATGTTCTTTATACCGGTAGAACCACTCGTTCTGCTATGAGTGCCATTATGGACCTTGGCAGACCGGCTTCAATTCAGCTTGCCGTTCTTGTAGATAGAGGTCATCGTGAACTCCCTATAAAACCTGATTATACCGGTAAAAATATCCCGACTTCTATAAATGAAGAGGTAAGGGTAAAAGTTTCTGAAATTGACGGTGAAGATGCCGTTTATTTAGTTGAAATCTCAAATAATTAAAATGTGAGCATTATGTCATTACAAATAAAACATTTACTAGGTTTGGAAGGAGTTTCGAACAGCGACATCCAAAACATTCTTGACACTGCTATTACCTTTAAAAATGTTCTCAACAGACCAATTAAAAAAGTCCCGACTTTGCAAGGTAAAACCGTAGTTAATCTTTTTTATGAAAACTCAACGAGAACCAGAATTTCTTTCGAATTAGCTGAAAAGAGGCTTTCCGCTGATTCAGTAAACTTCTCCGTTTCAGGAAGTGCAGTTTCTAAAGGTGAAACTTTCAAAGATACCGTAAAAAATATCGAAGCTATGAAAGTTGATATGATTGTGGTTAGACACGCCTCGGCAGGTGTTCCCTACTTTTTAACACAAATTACAGATTCTATTGTAATTAATGCCGGTGACGGTATTCATGAACACCCTACACAAGCTCTCTTAGATATGTATTCTATCCGTGAAAAATTAGGCAGACTTGAAGGGTTAAAAGTTTGTATTGTGGGTGATATCGCTCATAGCAGAGTTGCTCTCTCCAACATTTACGGTCTAATTACTATGGGTGCCAAAGTTTCGGTTTGTGGTCCGGCAACTATGATTCCGGCTAAAATTAAAGATTTGGGCGTTGATGTTATTTATAATATAGACGAAGCCATTCAAGAGAACGATGTTCTTAATGTACTCAGAATTCAACTTGAACGAAAAGCCCGTTCCTATTTCCCTTCTATTAGAGAATACAACAAATTCTACGGTATAACAGAAGAAAGACTCGAAAAAAACGGGAAAGATGTCTTAATTTTACACCCGGGTCCAATTAACCGTGGGGTTGAAATTTCATCGGCGGTTGCAGACGGTAAACACCAAATAATCCTTGAACAAGTTACAAACGGTGTAGCTGTCAGAATGTCTCTTCTTTATTTATTAGGCACAAGAACGGAAGCATAATATGAAAACATTACTTAAAAATCTAACAATAATTGACCACAACCTCAAAGAATACACCGGCCATATAGTTATCGAAAACGGAAAGATAATTGAAACCGGTAAAGTTGACGAGAATAGCCTTAAAAATGACACTGAATTAAAAATCTATGACTTAGAAGGTTGTTATGCCTCTCCCGGTTTTATTGATATGCATGTTCATCTGCGTGAACCCGGAAGAGAAGACAAAGAAACTGTACTTTCGGGGTGTAATGCGGCAGCAAACGGAGGTTTTACTGCTGTGGCGTGTATGCCAAATACGGACCCCACAATTGATTCTGCAGAAATTGTTGAGTCTATTATCCATAAATCAAAAAATCACTTGGTTGATGTTTATCCTATTGCCGCAGCTACAATAGAAAGAAAAGGTGAATTCCTCTCCCCTATTGCTGAATTGGTTGAAGCCGGTGCTGTAGCATTTTCTGATGATGGTGTGGCAATTAAAACTGCTGCCGTTCTTAGAAGAGTTATGGAATATGCTTCAATGTTTAACGTTCCTGTAATTGAACATTGTGAAGATGAATCAATGGCAGGTGGCTCTATGAATGAGGGATACTTTTCCACTATTTATGGTGTTTCTACTCTTCCTCCGGTTGCAGAAGATATTACTGTAAGCAGAGATATTTTAATGTCAGAGTTTACCGGCGCAAAATTACATATTGCACACATTAGCACTAAAAGATCAATTGAGTTAGTTCGTGAAGCAAAGACAAGAGGGGTCAGAGTTACCGCAGAAGTTACGCCTCACCACTTTACTTTAACAGATGAAGCGTTAAAAAATTACGATACAAACTTAAAAATGAATCCTCCGCTCAGAACAGCAACAGATGTTGAAGAAGTTTTGAAAGGTTTATCTGACGGTACTATTGATGTTATCGCAACAGACCACGCCCCTCATACTATTGAAGAAAAAGAGATGGAGTTTGAATATGCTCCAAACGGCATACTTGGTTTAGAAACTTGTATCGGTCTTTCTATTAACAATCTTGTTCACAAAGGGATATTAACCCTATCGCAGTTAGTAGAAAAACTTGCTATCAATCCGAGAAAAGTACTTAATCTTGAGATTCCCAAAATTGAACCGGGTGA
>JACSRR010000343.1 GCA_014879635.1 Ignavibacteriaceae bacterium
ATTAAGTTCTGTGTGAATTCATATTAAAACAATGATTTGTATCCAAACCTTGAAATAAAATTGTAATTGTCTGGTTAAAAACAAATTCAGAATTGGAGCATTAATTTAAATCAGCGAAAAATTGAGCAAAACTCAGAATATCGAACTTCTAAAAATGTATATAGATATTTTATAGACTTTGAACATAAAAGATTTTTTTCAACCAAAGAATAGCCTCAAAAAAGGGATTTCTGTTTCAACGGGATTCGGAATTCTATCAAAAACTTCCGCATTTTTTACGAATATACTGATAGCATATTATTTCGGGTCGCAAACCGGGTCAGATGTTTATTTTTTAATTTTCACCGGTTTAGCTGCTGTTACTACTTTTATCACAAATTTTAACTCGGCAACCGTTGTACCTGAATATATGAGAATAAAAATAACGAATAAAGAAAAAGCCTCCGGTTTCGTTAATTCTATTTTCGTTTTTTATTTGGTGACCGGAATTTTGATTTGTTTATCAATATTTTTTGCCCCTGTAAAAATATTTTCGTTATTGAGTAATTTCCCGGGGGATGAGTTAGAAAGATTTAGAATTCTATTACTTTTTGCCGCTCCGCTTTTTCTATTAAATATTTTAAACGCATTTTGGGGCGATCTACTCACTGCAAACAAATTTTACTCCGCACCTTATATTCTCTCTTTAATAACAAATATATCTGCCGTGATGGCAATACTTTTTTTTGCAAGAAAGTTCGGAATTACATCAGTTTTAATCGGGTTAAACACCGCTGCCGTTTCTAATTTTCTACTTATTTGTTTTTTGTTGGTAAAAGACTTAAAACACAGGTTCGTAATTAACCTGCCTGAAACTAAGTTTATTAAAAATGCACTAATAGCTTTTTGGGGTAATATTGTTGTCTCTTTTGCAAGTTTTTTCCCTTTTATACTACTAAGCGGATTAAGTGCAGGAGTATTAACATCAGTAAATTATGGTTACAAAACGGCTGAAATTCCCGTTCAATTTATTGCAGCTCAAATTGCTATTGTTCTGGGTATCAGATTTAACGAATTAATAAACGAAGGAAAATTTGAAGAAACAGGAAGGCTTTTTTCGAAGGGTTCAAATTTCCTTGCACTGATTTTAGCAGCAGTTACCGGTTATGTTTTTCTTCTTTCGGAAGAGATTATTCAAATATTATTTGTGAGGGGTGCATTTACTACGGTGGAAGCCGAAATATCTTCACAATTTCTAAAAATATTTGTAGTTACTGTTTTCTTTCAAGCCGTTCATCTTTTAATTCTTCGACTCTTTATGGGGAGTTTTTTAGTCAAACAACTTTATATTTATCAAATTATTCTTAATTTGGTTCTCATTGTGTTTTCGTATTTCGGAATTAAGAGTTTTGGGGCTACGGGATTTGCTTATTCTCTTTTAGCAATTTACTCGCTTAATTTTATGGCAGGCTATTTTATTTGCAAAAGGTATTTCGGATTTATTAATTACAGAATGTTAATCAAAAAATATTTAAAATATGGGGTAATTTTTGGAGTTTTAACAATAGCCTTAAGTTTCCTCAAACCGCATTTAGATTTTGACCCCTTTATTGTTGCCGGAATATTCTTGGTTATATATACGGCGATATTTGTTCTTTTGCTGATTGTTCAAGAACAAAAACAGAAATTAGATTAACTTGAAAGAATACAGGTCAATTCTTGTGAGACGAGAATTTAAGTCCCCGCCTCACAAAAAATATAATACTAAAAAACGGACTACCACAAAAAAATAACCGGTCAGAAATTATTTTAGCGAACGCATCAATGCAAAGCCCAAATCATCAATACTGCGTGATTTAGGATGATATGCAGAGAGGTTTGAAAGAACTACAACGCCGGATTTTTTCTCCAAGTCAACAGCCATAAAAGAAGTATAGCCGCCTGTTCCTCCGTTGTGCCAATACCATTTTGCTCCGTCTTTTCGCTTTATAATCATCCATCCCAATCCTATATCCATGCCGGGATTATCCTCAAAAGTTTTTTCACGGGTCAAAGCTAATTCTTTATTTTCGGGATTAAACTGAGCTAACAAAAATTTAGTAAGATCTTCGGCAGTAGAGAGAATACCGCCTGCACCGGTTAATGCAGAGAGGGACCAAACGGGAGTGATTTCGCCTTCTGGATTTCTTCCTTTGATTAATATTCCGGCAACATCGTTCTCATTTAGTGTAGAATTTTTCATATCATACTTATCAAAAACCCAGTCTTCAGCCATTTTATCGAATGAAAGACCGGAGTTGTATTTGAGAGCGGAAGCGAGGAGTCCTGTACCCAAGTTTGAGTAATTCGATTTTGAACCGGCTTCATACTCTAATGCTAAATGAGCCGATAAATAATCAAGAAGTGCTTTTTCATCGTAATACTTGTAAGGATTTTTGGGGTCTAAATTACCTCCTGCACCCATGTTAGATGGCAGTCTTGGTAAACCCGAGGTATGATTTGCAAGTTGTTTATACGAAATTTCGATACCGTCTTTAAATTCGACAGGAAAAACAGCATTAATTTTATCCTCCAAACTAATTTTGCCAGAAACTACCATATTAGCAAGCAAAGTTGAAGTGAAAACTTTAGTTATAGACCCAACTTCAAAAGCATTTTGTGAATTGTTTGTGTATTTCAGAGAGTCATTTTCTCTAATCACACCATAAAATTTAACTTCGCCGTTTTCAATAACAGCTACAGATAATTGAGTGTTATCCGGGAAGAATTGTGCCCTTGAGAAAATAGTATCGATTTGGTGTTGTGAAATACCACCGGATATATGCGATAATAAATTTATAGCAGGAGTTTGTGCTTTCAGAAAACCTAATGCCAGTAAAGCAAGCAAAAATGTTAATTTCATCCGTTTCATAAAATCCTTTTAATTTTTGAATAAAATTGTAGATTGTTGGGATTTAGAAGTGTAAATATTAGGATTTGTTACGCAATAAATTAATTTAAGTGATTATAGGGGAAATTAGGTGATATTTGGCTGAGATATAAGTTCATTTGGTTCAATTAAAATGATGCGGCTATCCGGGTTTTTAATTTTTGCTTTACAATTATTATCAAAACAATCAAGACCGCCGGGTAATCTTATAATTACTTTGTCGGTTTGAATACTTCTTTCAACATGACCCGGTTCAAGGTATATAACTTTAAAGTTATTTTCTTGAATAAATTTTTCAAAATTACTATACTCAGTTTCACCGTACTTTTTATTTCTTAAATAGATCTCTTGCCTCAAGACAAACACTTCTCGTTCGATATCTTTCGGTAAAAATGAATTTAAGTATTTAAAATGGTGAAATGAAGTTTTATTGGGTAGATAAGGGTCAATAATTTTGAAAGATTTACAATTTTTAAGGTAGGGTTTGAAAATTGATTCCAACTTATACTCGACGTTGTTTTCTAATTTAATTTTGTAGTTTTTGTGTTTGAGTCTATTGTTTGGAGTGGGATCAACAAAAGTATTTACATTATGAAATTCGATTTGATTTTCCGGATAGTTTACTAATTCCTTGTCTAAATAAATTTTATCACTCGTTAAAACACATAACTTTAGCAATTCATGCAATTGATTAATTTTAAAGGATTTAATAATTTTGAATCTGGAAGAACTTACATTATAAAACTCAGTAATAATTTTTTTGAGAAAGTCTCTTTCTGTTGCATTAAATCTTTCAAGTTCAGAATCAATAAAATCAACGAATTTTTTAATGTCGGAAACTACAACAACATTTTCTTTTAACTTATCAAAAATATTGATTATCAAATAAAAATCAGCTGAATTTAGATTTTTCTTCCAATGCTTTATAAAGTTAGGATTTACAGTTATTTCTTGATCCATATTAATTAACTCTTGATTTAATCAACTCTTTTACTAAATTATATGATTCATCAAAGAAACCGGAGGGAAACTGTTCTATCCAACCGCCGTTTTCGTCAAGATTTATTTTCCTAACTGTTGTACCGTCTTTCTCTCTATCAAAATAATAAACCCCAATCTCATCAGGGGAGAGTTTCTTCTGAGCTACTAAAATTTGAAGTTTTCTGAGAAAATGTTCAGAATGTGTTTCTATAATGAGATTTTTTGGCTCAGCTTTATTCTCCATATACAATTCCTTTCTTAACAAAAGAAGATCTGCAATTTTACTCTGCATCCCCGGGTGTAAGTGTAATTCAGGTTGTTGAATAAAAAGAAGATTATATCTACCCGCATTTCTATGTTCTTTATGCCTATAATCATCATGATATTGATAAAAATGATAGTCTAAATCACTCATATTAGTTTTATCATAATAGTTCCTTTGAATTTTAGAATCTATTAATGGTTCAAACATATAGAATATTAATGGAAATATCTGTTTAATTCCGTCATTACCATTTTTGAATTTGGATAATGGTAAGTTTTTGTATTTAATACTTTTATCCAAGACTATATTTTCGAAGTTTAATATATTAAGTGCTTTATTAATTATTTCAAGTGCAATATTAATGGGAGGCTCTAGACTTATATTCTTGGGCATATTTTTATTATTAAGTATTCCTTCACCCTCTATGTGATTGCCATCCTCATCTAAAAAAGAGATACCTTTAATTGTTGGGAAATTGATTTCAAATTTATCTCTTCTGTAACTAAATAAAGGGATATTTGAGTATTTATCTTCTCTGTAGAAATGCTCACGAAAACTCGAAATTGTTTTAGACTTCAAGGAATCAAGCAAATATTTTGGAATGATATTTTCGAGAACTAAAATCAACTTAAACAATTCAATAAATTCATTAGGATCAATTTCTAATATTTTCTCGGAACTGCTGTTCAATTTATTTATCAGAAGAAAGCTTTCACAGAGTTGAAATAATACAGACAATTGATTCTTCATCAGGCTGTAACTGTACTTTCCTGTTTTGAACACCTTTGAGTACAAATATTCTTCAGTCAGATCTTCAGAGTCGAAGTCAAGATAAAATTTTCTTAACTCCTTAATGTTAAAAAAGAAATGAAAACACTTACCCAAAATTTCGAAACCAAGCACAACACAGCACCTTTTTCGCAAATACAATTAGCCGATTATAAGCCGGCTTTTGAAGCTACGATTGCTCAGGCAAAAGCTGAAATTGACGAAATCGTAAACAATCCTGAAGCTCCCACTTTTGAAAATACAATTGAAGCACTCGATTTTTCCGGTGAAACGTTAGACCGATTATCTTCTATTTTCTTTAATTTGAATTCAGCCGAAACCTGTGATGAAATGCAAAAAATCGCTCAGGAAGTTTCGCCGATGTTGACGGAATTTAGCAATGATATTGCGTTGAATGAAGATTTATTTAAACGTGTGAAAGCGGTGTATGATCAAAAAGACAAATTGACTTTATCTACTGAACAAGCCACTTTATTGGATAAAAAATTCAAAGGTTTTTCAAGAAATGGAGCTTTACTTTCGGATGAAGATAAATTAAAATTACGTGAAATTGACACCGAATTAGCCAAGTTAAAATTAACGTATGGCGAAAACGTGTTGGCCGAAACCAACAATTATCAATTACACATTACCAACGAAGCTGATTTAAAAGGTTTACCCGATGGTGCCAAAGAAATGGCCGCGAGTTTAGCTAAATCGAAAGGATTGGAAGGTTGGGTTTTTACGTTGGATTTTCCGAGTTATTTGCCGTTCGTAACCTATGTTGACAACCGTGAATTGCGAAAGGAAATCGCGATTGCGGCCGGGAAAAAAGCGTTTCAAAATAATGAATTTGACAACAAAGAAAATGTAAAACGCATTGTAGAATTGCGTCATAAACGAGCGAATTTGTTGGGTTATGAATCACATTCGCATTTTGTTTTGGAAGAACGAATGGCTCAA
>JACSRR010000354.1 GCA_014879635.1 Ignavibacteriaceae bacterium
AAAATAAATTCTTATATACAGGAAGAAAAAGCAAAATATGATTTAAGAGGTAAAAAGACTATTTCCACAAAATTTTTTGGCTTATTAGATGAAATACCTGCAGGTAAAAGTGAAAGCAGGGTTGAAACGGCAATCAAAAGGGCTAAAAGAATCCATTATAGCTGGAATAATGAAGCGCCTTCCGGTTGTGAATCATGTACAACTGTTTACGAATTGGTTGAAGTTATATTAAATGAAAGAGATGAAAATTTTTAGAAATGTGAATTTATTCTTACTGAATTACACTCAATAAGAATGATATGGCTCCGGTTTATAGAGGCCTGATTTAAGAAGCAGTTCTTTTAATGCGGCTGCAGCAAAAGGAAGTCCTAATATTTTAACTGTTAAAACTTGTGCAATATTGATGTGCATAAAAATCAACACAAATATTCCCGCAATCAACAAATAGAGATCAATTTTTAAGCCCTTTCGTTTTAAGAGAATACCCCAAATAGCAAGTGCATTAAAGCAAAGCGAGGGAATCATAAATAACGGGTTGTAGCTTATTTTAGTATTCGGGTCATAAACTGTTATATGAAAAATTTTTGCAAAAAGACCGGCAATAAATGAAATTGGTTCTGATAATATTTTATCAATACTCAAACTTCTAAAAGATGTATCTAATAGAATTTCGAGATTTTTGCCGGATATTGCATTTAAATCGATATTTGCAATGTTGTACCACATTACCCCCGCCGGAATTTCGAAATTGGATCTATAAAAATTAGACCAGAACCCTGATGTAATTTCAAAATCTCCAAGAATCAAAATGTTTCTCATTAGCCACGGTGATACGGCTAAAAATACTGCAACCGGGATAATAAATGCCAATCGTTTGTCGTTTAATCTGAAATATAGATAAATTGTAATTGCAATTGCTAAAGGCAAATACATGCTGTTCATTAAACAGATAAATCCTAAAACAATTCCCGCAGCCAGTATTCTCTGAACTGAAAGTTCTTCAAGCGGAACCGCTAAAAGTATAAGCGTAAGTGCAACCAACAAATGGATAAAAACTGAGGGTGAAGGAAAAATAACGGCGTAAACAAAATCTGGAATAAAACTTAAAAGCGCAAGCGCACAAATTAAATATATCCTGTCTTTCTTAAATCTAATCAGGATGAGATAAGCTGTTAGGAGAAATATTATTGTGTTAATCAGAAAAAAGGCTGCGTTTCTTAATTCAGTTTCATCAATTGATATCAAAGCGGCAATATAATATGTATAAAGAGGTCCTGTTAGAGCAGAGGGATATGGGACAGAAAGTTCAACAGGTCTGGTTTTTAGAGTGTCATTCTGAACATAAAAAAGCGAATAACCTTTCCCGTCAGTTATGTTTTTACCAATTACACCATATTCTCCATAATTACTCGATTTAAAGTTAAAATAGATTTCTCCGAAGACAACTCTAAAGAGTACACCCCCGATAAGAATACTCATTAATATTCTAAGAAATTTATTTTTGCTCATTAATAGTTTGTAATTAAAGAATTGTAAAAATTATATGTAAAAATAAGAATTTTATAGTATGTTTCTGTTATTTTTTACAGTAAAAGTGGATTAATTTAACGATTTTTGATATTTACTGCTTTTAAAGTAGCTTAATTAACGGGTTTTTGAGAGTGGAACGCAGTTTTTTGTTTGTGGTGAATATTAGTTGATAAAATTGGCTCTCACATAATAACTGATAAAAAATTTGTCTGAGTGAAATGCTTATATGTGCGATTTGCTGATGATTTGTCTTTTTAATAGGTAAATTCTGATAACCTTTTACCTCCAGGCATTATTTATCTGAGTTTCCGGTGATATTAAAATAGTAGTTAAATTGCCCTTAAATGTATTGAATCTAAAATTGTTTAATTTTAAGGGGTTATGTTTTACTTCAAGGGAAGAAGGTTCTAAGTTACTAAAAAGAGAAATGAATTAAATCAAAGACTACTTTACTCAGCCGGTTTTTAGTATGGGAAATTATTCAAATACCGGCTTTGTATATTTTATACAAACTTTGCATGCATTCTGATTCATCCCGGTAATTGATATTTATAAAATTAAACTTTGAATAGAGTATTTTAGATAAATGATCTTAAACTCACCAACAAAAAAAAGCCCTTAGAAGAAAAATCTTATAAGGGCTCTAATCATTTTGAACTTAGAAATTAGGCAATAGTTACATCTTTGTTCAAATAAACATCTTGGATAAGATTAAGAAGTTGAACACCTTCAGACATTGGTCTTTGGAATGCTTTTCTACCGCTAATTAATCCCATACCACCGGCTCTTTTGTTAATGACAGCAGTTTCACAAGCTTCTGCAAAGTCATTAGATCCGGAAGCACCACCGCTGTTAATTAATCCCATTCTTCCCATATAGTTATTAATAACTTGATAACGGGTTAAATCAATCGGGTGTTCTGAAGAAAGCTCAGTATAAACTTTCGGGTGGGTTTTACCAAATTTAATTGCGTTGTATCCACCGTTATTTTCAGGTAATTTTTGTTTGATAATATCAGCTTCAATTGTAACACCAAGGTGATTAGCTTGTCCGGTTAGATCTGCCGAAACATGGTAATCTTTATCTTGTTTGAAGGCATTATTTCTGGTGTAGCACCATAAAATAGTTGCCATTCCGAGTTCGTGAGCATGTTTGAATGCGTCTGAAATTTCCATAATTTGTCTTGTGCTTTCAGCCGAGCCAAAATAAATTGTTGCACCAACTGCAGTAGCACCCATATTCCAAGCATCTTCAATTGAAGCAAAAAGAACTTGGTCATATTTTGTTGGATATGTTAATAACTCGTTGTGGTTTATTTTTAACACGAGAGGTATTTTATGAGCATATTTTCTAGCAACCGAACCTAAAACTCCGAAAGTAGAAGCAACAGCGTTACAACCGCCTTCTATTGCAAGTTCGATAATTTTTTCGGGGTCAAAATATATGGGGTTTGGAGCAAATGAAGCGCCTGCCGAGTGTTCAATTCCTTGGTCAACAGGAAGAATGGAAAGATAACCTGTTCTGCCTAATCTACCTGTGTCAAACAATGATTGAATACTTTTTAATACATTAATGTTTCTATCGCTCGGTGCAAAAATTCTATCTACAAAATCAGGTCCGGGCAAGTGCAAATTTTCCTTCGGAAATCTGGCTTTGTGTTGCAACAAATTATCAGATTTATCTCCGAGCAGTTCAACTATTTTATCTATAGTCATTATAAAGTCTCCTACGGTTACTTAATTTTTAATTGTCAATTTCAAATATATGAAGTTTATTAGAATTGCCGATGTACAATTACAATTTTTTAATCTCATTTTTAAGAATTATGCAGTACTAATAAGCAACTAAAGCCAACCTTTTCTGCTTGCGTAAAGTCTAAAAAGGAAATAATCTGAAACTTTGCTTAGAAATTAAGAAAAATTTGCTTTTCACCGGTTCTTAACTGAGAATCAGCTTTCTATATCAGAATAAACTTTTTTTCGTTTGAAGTGTTGTGAATTAAATAAGCATATTTTTGAAAAATAATATTTAGATTTAATTTGTTAATTGTTTTGAAACCAATAGACGAAAATATTTCGGAGAAGTGCAGGTGAAATTGACATTTAAAAGCAAACTCATGATTCTGACTGTCTCAGCAGCATTATTACCTGTTATTTTGATTTTAGTTTTTACGGCTCGGTTGCAATTTGAACTGACCAAAAGAACTAAAACGGAACTCGATTCATTATCGAGAGCAAATATCAGCCAAATTTCAAAAGATGCATATGGAATTATTGAAACGGCAAATGAACTTTTTGTCCAAAAAAACAAGGTTGCTTTGAATGTGCTTAGGCAAACAATCAAGGACCAAGGTGATTTCAATTTCACAAAGCAACTAATCAAATGGAATGCATTAAATCAATTCACAGGTGAAATCACCGAAGTTACGCTCCCTGCAGTCAATATCGGCTCAAAATGGCTTGGTCAAAATACTTCTTTTGATACTCCGACTCATGTTGTCGATATTGTTACCGAACAGGTTTTTGGTACAGTCACACTCTTCCAGCGAATAAATGAAAAAGGTGATATGATTAGAGTAGCAACTTCTGTCAGAAATCATGATAACAAACGAGCAATTGGAACTTACATCCCGGCTGTGAATCCCGATGGTCAAGTCAATCCCGTAATAGCAAAAGTCATGAACGGGGAAGTTTATAATGGCGTTGCTTTTGTTGTTAATGATTGGTATGTCACTGCATACGAGCCATATTATATCAACGGACGAATTGAGGGTATGATATATGTAGGTGAACGGATTGCTTCCATTGAATCAATTCGGAAATCAATCATGAACATAAAAGTAGGTAAAACAGGATATGTGTTCGTACTTGGGTCGCTAAATCCTCACTATGGCAAATACATTATTTCTAAAAATGGTGAGCGGGACGGCGAAAGCGTTTTAGAAATAGCCGATGCGAATGGAAATAAGTTTGTAAGAAATATGGTTGAAAATGCAATGAAGCTCAAACAAGGAGAGCTTTTCATTCAAGAATATCAATGGCAGGATGTGGGTAATGACTCAATGCGTTCAAAACTTTCAGCGGTTTCGTATTTCAAACCTTGGGGCTGGGTCATTGGAGCCGGAGCATTTGATGATGATTTCAATGATTCGCGAAATAGAATAGAAGCAACGATTTCGGATTTGCAGAATATTTATTTAAGTCTGATTATTTTCACTTTATTCATCATATTGATTTTGACAATGTTCTTTGCAAAACGAATGACCCAACCACTGGGTTATTTGACTAATTTAGCTTCAAATATTGCTTCAGGCAACATACATGCTGCAAAGAGTAATCTTGAAAGACTAAAAACAACTACAAAATTTGTTTCCGAGAAGAGCAGCAATCTTAAAGATGATATTTATAAACTGTACAAATCTTTTGAATCAATGATAAACAATCTAGATTCCTTGATTGGTCAAGTACAACGTTCGGGCATTCAAGTGACAACATCGGCAACTCAAATCGCGGCATCGGCTCGTGAACTTGAAGCAACTGTTGCCGAGCAAGCCGCATCTACTAAAGAAGTATCTGCAACGAGCAAGGAAATAACCCAAACTTCATATACGTTGGCAAACAAAATCATAAAAGTTAGTACGAACGCAAATGTTACTGCTGATTTGGCTGAAAACGGCAAATCAAGCTTAACAATGATGGAACAAGCAATGTTTGACCTTGCTAAAGCAACTAATTCAATCACATCGAAGCTTTCCATAATCAATGATAAAGCTAATAAGATTTCGACAGTTGTGACCACGATTAATAAAATTTCGGAGCAAACAAATCTACTATCATTGAATGCTTCGATAGAAGCCGAAAAAGCAGGTGAATACGGTAAAGGTTTTTCGGTTGTAGCTCGCGAAATTAGCAGATTGGCTGACCAAACAGCAGTATCAACTAAAGATATTGAGTATATGGTTAGTGAAATGCAAAGTTCGGTTTCATCAGGTGTGATGGAAATGGATAAATTTGGACAGGAAGTAAAACGCGGAACGAGCAATATCGGCGAAATTGGCGAACAAATGAATTCTATTATTGAAAGAGTTAAAGAATTGATTCCCGAATTTGAAAACGTAAGTACAGGAACACAAAATCAATCTAAGAGTGCAGAGCAAATCAGTGAAGCTATGTCTCAATTGAGTATGACAGCAACCCAAACGAAGGATTCTTTGACTGAATTCAAGCGAGCAACAGAAAATCTCAACGATGCAGTGAGAGGATTACAAAGTGAAGTATCAAAATTTAAAATAAGTTGATAAGGAAAATGGCGATATGTTTAAAAATCTGAAAATCTGGGTCAAATTGCTTATTA
>JACSRR010000335.1 GCA_014879635.1 Ignavibacteriaceae bacterium
AGATGTGTATAAGAGACAGGTATTACACCATTCAAATCTGTTATTATGTATGGAAGCGAAACAGAATTCGAGATATTCTCTAAAAGTTTTGCCGATATTTTTTCCATTTTTTCCATACGAAAATCGCATAACATTTATTAATATAGAGGTATTTAAAACAAATACCCCTCTGAATTTTAATTTGGTGTGGTTATTTGAAACTCATTAGAATACCTTGAGAAAAACCCTTGTCTGCTGTTTCTTACTCTGTAAAAATAAGTTCGATTTCTATTAACGGTATTATCGGAAAATGTTGTTACATCAGCCGGAACAGTTCCAATTTCAACAAATGCTGAAGTACCTGCTTCTCTCCTTTCAATATTGTGTAACTCTTCTTGATTAGAGTTATCATTCCACAGAAGAACAACTGTTAATTTGGATACAGACGGTGTATCACTAATTGAACCTCTTAGGTTTGTTGGTGTGGCAAGGTCAAAATCCCATGTAGTTACCGAGGCATCCTGCGAAGTAGCAGAATCAGTAGAGCTATATATTTTTATTCTGTAAAAGAAAACTCCGCCGCCATATAATGTTGATGATTGGTCACGATAAAAAGTAGAACCTGGTCCTAATGTTGCTAATTGAGAATAAGATGTTGAACCTTGTGCTCTCCTCTCGATTGCAAAAAAGTTGGCTTCGCTGGTCGAGTTTACCCAAGTTAATTCTACATCTCTCATCCCGTATGCTTTGCCAACAACATTTGAAGGTGGCTGTAATCCGGTAGTACTTGAAGAACCCAAAGAGTTTATAATTGAACTAAATACTGATTTCCCGATGTTATTTACTGCTCTTATTCTGTAATAGGCAATGGGACCGCCGGAAGGCACAAAATCATTGATATTATTTACGCGGGGTCCAACAGTCTGTAATAGATTAAAGTTATCTATACTTCCCTCACTTTTGTAAATTTCAAACCCGGTTACAAATTTTGAAGTGTCTTTCCAGCTTAAGTTTATAATGTTAGAAAAAGTTCTTACCGTTAAATCAAACGGTGCTGACGGAACATCTTTTGTAATCACCACCAATATATTTGATTTTACAGCACTTACAGTTGCGTTACCCCCTTTATCTACAACTCTAATGTTATATGATAGCCTTTGGTTTACCCGGTTAGAATCAATATTCCAGAGAACTTCGGGTCTTAATTGAAATTGTGTGGGAGCAAAGGTTTCTTTTAGAACTCCGTTTTCAAACAATTCAACATAAGCAATTCCTTGATCATCCGAAGCATCATATATTACCACATTTTTACCGTAAAGTAGTGTATCGTTTGTAGCCGGGGCATACAACGAAACTGAAGGCGGAATTGTGTCGGAGGCTGATTGCGGGTCAACACAACCTGTAATTATTGCAAACCCTAATAAAACAGGTAGCAAAAAAATCTTCTTTAACATTTTACTTTTATATTTTTGGAGTTTCATAGTCAACATAATATATTCTTGATTCATTTGGTTTTAAGTCAGTCACTCTCATTAATAGTTGGCGATTAGATTTGTTGTAATCGTATTTAGGTAGAGGAGTACCTATAATTTCAGTTGATACGGTGAATTTGGTTATATCAAGTTGAAAATCAACCGGCACAATTAATTCTTTCATTATAGCCGTACCTGTATTAGACATTGCTACAACTAACCTATTTGTTCCTCTTGCATCAATTCTGACTTCAACTTTATTCTTGTTTGCCCACCAATTAAACAATTCAGGCAAGGAAAGTAAAAGTACATTTTTTTCTTTGAGGTAACCTATAACATCTTTAATTGTTTCAACATTTTCCGGTTGAAGTTGGTATTCTGTATGTAAAAGAAAAACATACAAACCACCCTCATAAATTATCCGGTCAATATCTTCTTGATAAGTGAAAAATTGAAAATCTCGATCTTCTAATCCATAGTTTTTAATTATTTCAATATCGTCTCTTACAGTTTTGGTAATAACTAACATAGGATTCTCCCCTTTCACAACATATTTGGGGACACTTCTATCAGTGAGAGAATCGGTAATTATATATTTTATTTGAGATGACGCTGCTGCCATCAAAGTGGCATCATTAAAAAGACCGTATTGCGGTTTGATGCCGGCAATTGTTTCCCCTGTAGAATTTTTAATTGCTGACAGAGAATTTTTAACATCGTTAGTTTGTGTCTCTAGATTTGTAAGTTTGTTAACAGTGTCGTTAACAGACTCCATATAACCGATATCAACAACAGCCGCAAAATCACCCAGCGCCCCCAGAGACTTTATCAAGCCGCTATTACTTTCGGCAACCTCGCTTGATACCAAGAAGGTTGTTTTCAGGTTCGAACTTCGCAAAATAGGAAGCAAATTCCTGACATTTTCCGGCTGATCACCAACAACGGTTAGAATTATTGCAGCAGATTTAAAATTTCCGGGCCAATCAGATAGATTGCCTAATGGTTTGTAGGTTGTCCAATAAAGCGAATTTCTGACAAATTTATCAATAAAACCATAGTCTTCGGAGGTACCAACCATTGAAATAATATCAAACCCCCACCAAACAAATCTACCTTTCCCAAATGTACCGTATGTAACTCCGCCGGTTTTATAAATTTCTTCGGCAACTAAGCCGGAATCCCTTCTGAAATCATACCAAAACCCTACTTGAGTGGTTCTGGGGTCTAAAACTTGAACGGCAACACCTAAATCCCAATTTGCAATTTTCATACGGTAGCCGGTCGGTATTTCGGAAGTGAGCGGATTCCCCCCTCTCATTGTAAGATACCGTACATCAACTTGCCTTGGCAACTCTTTAGTAAAAGTTACACCAAAAACTTCCTTTAAAAACTGCCAGCCTCTCCATTTACCGTCTGCAGAAAAACTTGCTGTACCGCTTGTAGCAATAACAGACCCGCCTTCATTAATATATTTTTTTATTACTGCAATTTCTTTATCACTTAGTGATTTAGCACTAGGCAGGATAAGAACATTTAAATCTACATGTTTCCCGGCTTCAAGATCCTCTTCCGTAACTAATTGAAATAGCATTTTATTACCTGAAACAAACCTTTCCCAAGCGCCAAGGTTATCTGCTATCCAAGTAGAACCTGCAGGTAGCATGTTTTCAGTTTTTTTAGAATAAAAAACACCCACCTTAGTTACAGGAGCAGGTGTAAAAATAGCCGAGAAACTCTCTAAACTAAAAGAACTTTGCGTAAAAGCATAATTGCCAAAAACTCCTCTAAGTATATAATTATAGATGAAGACCGATGATATAAGGAAAAATATCCCGGCAACAAATAAAATTGTAAAATTAAGAGCGCTTTTGGCTCCTTTACCTAACGCCACTTAAGTCCTCCGGAGCCACCACCACCTTGTTGTCTCTCTCTCACGGGCTGCTCGGCGGTTTCAGAAGTTACTCTAACAAATTTTTTAGGTTGCTGCGGAGCTGCAGCGGGTTGTTGAGGAGACTCTGCTCTAACAGGTGCATACGAAGATGGTGCAGGCCTTTGCTCCATAGGCTGAACGGGTGCAGGTCTTTTTGTCTGAGCAGGTGCTGCACTTGTCACCTGAGTTGGGCGATAAGTAGGTACTCTAGTTGTTTCGTAAGGAGAAACCGTTCTTCTTGCACTTTCTGAAGCAAATGTTTGAGCTGCAGTTTGTTCAGAAACTTGCTCGGGTACAACTAATTCTGCCTGAATTGATTGAGGAACAGCTGCCTTTTTTCTCACACCTTGCGCTTCTCTGATTTTGTAAAGTACATAGGCACCAATTGATAAGAAAAATGTGCTAATTGTTGCGACTAAAATAATTGTAGCGAGTATGGGAATTAATTCCATATTTTCTCCATGTTAAGATCCACCTGAGCCTAATCTGTCTAATTTTCCCCAATTCATTTCAAACCCCAAAAATTCTTCAACAGTTGACATTGCCTTACAAATATCAATTGCAAAAACGAAGTAGATTCTGTAAATAAGTGCATAAGGCACCAACCTAAGTTCTTCATCTTCAACAGCTACACAGTATAATGCGGATGCTAAATCTAAAAGTGCTAAAAAGACCCACCAAAAGAAAATCAAACTCGTATATCCGTAAACCAAAGCAACAAATATGAAGAAGAAATTAGCAAAGATATTCATTGCGGGCCAAATAAGAGACTCATAAAACATTGTCCACAATATAAAGGTGTCACCAAAATTTATTGTCGGGTTGTATAAAAGTTTCTTGTGCTTTCTAATTGCTTGAAGAATTCCTCTCGTCCAACGGTATCTCTGTTTGAGTAGCTGTTGTAATTTTACGGGAGCTTCAGTAAGTGCAATTGCGTTTGGTTCGTAATATACCTTCCAGCCCTTTGAAAGAATCTTTAATGTTAAATCGGCATCTTCTGCAAAAGTATCGCTTGAATAATAACCTACCTCTTCAATGGCTCTTTTTCTAAACAAACCGATAGGACCCGGAATAATATTTACTAATTTAAGAAAACTTTGTGCAGCCCGCGCCATATTTAAACCTTCTATATATTCTAACGCTTGAAGGTCAGTATATAGTTTCTTTCGGTTTAATACTTTTACATTTCCTGCAACAGCACCAATTTTAGGGTCAATAAAATGCTGAGCGGCTAAACGGATTGTATCTTTAGATAATTGAGAGTCACCGTCCATACATAATACAATCTCAGCTTTAGAATAACTGATTCCTGCATTAAGTGCTCTTGCTTTACCCCCGTTAGGTTTGCTAATTAAAGATACCTTTACCCTTCCGTAAACACCATCTTGATATCCAACTAAGGTTTTAGCTACATCATAAGTATTATCGGTAGAACCATCGTTAATAATGATAATCTCATAATTGTTATAATCAAGGGCTAATAAAGACAAAATAGCGTCTTTAAGTAAGACACCTTCGTTATAAACAGGAACGATAACAGAAACAAAAGGTGTATAAGGCGTTTTCTTTGAAAAAGTATAGTTATTGAGCCACAGATATGCCAAAATCAATAATCCGAAATATCTGAGAATCAATATCAATAAGAAAAGCAGCAATGAAATTAGAGTAGCATACTCAATTAAGGAGCCCACAGATAAATTTGTGAAAGGAAGTGTGTACCAAATCACCATAATACAAATAAACGACAAAACGCCGGATACAATAAGCCGCCTTAATATTTGCCGGTGTCTATTCGGTTCTGCAGCTTCATTTGCTTCGGTGTTTTTAACCGTTATAGAAGTTTGTCGTATTTTGTTTTTTACATTCATATATATCTTACTTTTAACATAGTACCACTGCAAAAATCGTACCAAAATAAAAATGTTACAATATAACGAATATAGTTATAATTAAATAATATTCATGTACCATTTTGATACATTTTATTAAACTTTGCAATATTTTGATACAGTGAAAAGGTATGTGTTGTTGATCACAAATTGTGAAGTAATTCGCGTGCGAATTAAAATATCAACAACAAATTAAATTAATTGTTTTTGAATTTCAAAAAGTAAATTTACTGCGGGATATAGAATATTGAAAACAACAATGATCTGGAGCTATATCCAACTTCTTCTCTTACAGTATTTCCAATTTGACCCCTCAATTGGAATCGTAATCCTTTAAACGGTGTGTATTGAACGAATCCGTAAATTTCTCTTAACCAGTAATTATTTTGAGGAATTAAACCAACTCTCCCACCCGTTTTAATGTTAAACTCTTCAGTGTGGATAAAATTCCAATCAACAAATAAACTATGAGAAGTGTAATCTTGCGGTGAGAAGTAATAAAGTGATTTTCTTGCATAAATTGTTGAATAATATTCATATCCCGCTAATAAATCTGTGAAGAAATATCTACCTAATCTTGCTTCAAAATTTGCCCCTCGGTTGCCGTCTCCCACCATTATATAAGAATAAGCGGTAGAAATCCTAAAATAAGACGGAGTGTTGTACCAGCCTTCAAATTTGACCAATTTTGCATTCAATCTATCTGTAAACGCACCAAAAGGATACACTAACGCTGCAGAGTATAGAATAAAAGCTGCATCCTGGTCAAAATAACTAACTTGGGCGCTAAAAACACTATCTTTTTCGGCTCTTAAAAATGCTTCATACCAAGGATATGACTTATTAGGAGTTAAAAATGTTTGACTTCCGGCTGAAAACCCGAGTGTAAAATAGTCAAATCCCGTTAAATAAAGATTACCTTTTACACCATTATATTCTACCGTATTAGAACCGGATTTAAGATTGCCATATACACCTGTAGCACCAATAGAAACACCGTTTATTAAGCCTAATTCAACGCTGAAAGCATAATTTAGCAATCTAAAATTATAATTATCTTCAAAGTAAGCAAAAGATGGGCTTAATAACATATATTGCGGAAAGCCCGCTAAAAATCCGAATAATCCCGGAGCTACCGGCAACCAGCCAATTCTTTGCTCTATGTAACCAATTTCCTCTAAATTTTCATTATCGATTAGCAAGCTATCGTAAATATCTCTTGCTCTTTCGTAATCCCCTAACTGAGCGTAAGAATCGCCCAAGAACAATTTAACAGAAAAATCTGCGTTATCTTCTGCAACTAATCGCTCAAACTCATTTTTAGCATTTTCATAATCGCCTTTCCAAAAATAGAGTTTTGCTCTTTCAAGGTCAATCAGAAAATCGTATTCTTCTTCAATCAAACGGTTTAATATATCTATTGCAACATCATAATTTTTTAAACAGGTCTGAATATCCGCATATTCTTTAAATATAACTCTGTTACCGGGATGTTTTGTAAAAAATTCGTCATAAACGACTAATGCCTCGTCGCACTGACCAGCACGAATCATCTCCCTGCCTACTTCAAGAGATTCAAACAATTGTTCTTCTTCGTATCTTAATTTCCATGTTGCAAGATTTGACTCTAAGGATACAATTTCGGGGTGAAAAGGATCTATCGCTTTAATTTTATTAATGTAGATCTCTGCTTCGTCAAAATTATTTTTTTTCATTTCAAGAGAAGCAAGCCCTACTAAAACTTCAACAACATTTGGCCTTGAAGCTTCAACATTTTTCAAGTAGGTGTAAGCTAAATCACTGTCATTATCTAACCATAATTCAATCAAACCTCTCAATAATTGATAATCAAGGTTATTTGGTTGTTTATCTAAACAGTAATCTAATTGTTCAATGGCAACATAGTAGTCCTGTGCGTTTGTTGCAAGTTGTGCGTAAGCAAAACGCAAATCTAAATCTGTTTCGTCGGGATTCCTTGCAAAATAATCAGAATAATACCCGAGTGCTTCATCATATCTTTCCAAAAGTCCTAATAAAACACCAAGTTCAGTTAGAGCCTTTTTATTATCAGGATTTCTTTCTAGTTCTGAAACAAATCCTGCAATTTTGTTATTATATTCAGATTCTCTTCTTTCAACAATTCTATCATATAAATCAGTAATCTTTTGGTCATCGGGTAATTTGTTATTCAGTATTAATATTTGAGCGTAAGCCTCTTCAATTCTACCCTCTTTTAAAAGTTCTTGAGCAAGTAGAAACCTTGTGTTATCATCATCCGGGTTTAATTTAACTATCCTGTAATATCTATCGATAGCGTATTCGGGAACACCTTGTTCATTTTTTCTTGCTTCAATTACTTGTAGAGTATCATAGAAAAGGTCAGGGACATATTTTCCTAAAACTAAATCCAAACCGTCTTGAGCTTCTTTGAAATAGGGTTTAATAGCCAAGGATCTTTCAAAAGCATCTTTTGCTTGAGGCATTTTTCCTAACCAAAAACTGAAATATCCTAATCTTGCCCACAAACGCCAATCCTCCGGAAATCTTTTAGTATATCTTAATAAGATTTGCTCCCCTTTAACAATACTCCCGGTTTTAGACAATACTTCACAATATCTTATTACCTCATCGGGTGAAGGGTCACCTATTGCCACATACTTATCGTACCATTCTTCTGAGGTTGCCCATTCTCCTAACAATTTGTAACAGTGTGCAATTTCAACATAATTGACGGGGTTATTCGGATTTATTGCAATTTCTCGCTGATGCCCTCTGATTTTTCTTCTTAATTGTTCGTGCCAATTCTTTGTAGCCCGGTCAAGATTTGTAGCATATTCTTTATTTCCCGGCTCAAGTCTGATACAAACTCTAAAATCAAAAACTGCATTTTCTAACTGGTTTCGTTGTTCAAATGACAAACCTCTTAAATTATAACCGTCAGCCTTTTGAGGATAAGCAGATATATATTTATTGAGGATTTCGATTGCCTCACCGTATTTACCTTGGTCCATAAGTTTTTTAGCGTCTTCACGCATCTTATCACCTGATTGTGCATTTACGGGTACAATGAAAAAACTGAAAATTACAAATAGAAGAAGCGATATTTTTAACATAAACTCTTAGATTAATTCTTGCAGTAAAGATTCTGCATTCTGAATATTATCATTTGCATGAATAGTATAACCATATATATAACTCATAGCCAATTTTAAAGCATTAGGGTCTGAATTGGGAAGGTTTGATTTTACCTTCATCACCATTTCGTTTAAAGATTTGTTATCCCCTTTTCCTAATAAAACAATTATTGTGGAACCGGTTACACAGATTTTATCTTTCCTATCACAAGAAAGTCTTACTGCGTTTTGTAGTTGATTAATTGTTAAAATGCCCTGTTTTTCTGCTGCATCATCCAATTTTAACGCAATTAAAGAATATTGCTGACCTGTACTTTTAAACAATGCAATTTGATTATTTAAGATCAATGAAAATTCACTCATACTATACAAGTTAGGGATGGTAACAGTTGGTTGCGCCGCAGAACTGTCAAAATCACTAATCGGTTTGAATTTTGATGAAATATTGTTCTGCTCCGGCATAAAATTTTGTTGGTTATGCTTAGAGTCATTAAAAGATGAATTAGGGTCAAACTGAGAATTTATATTTGATTCCGGACTTACATTAGGTTTTGATTTACCCGGCGGATAAAAATCAAAAACTACACCTTTATATGGTTCAATTGAGTAATCTGAAGAAAATTGACCTTCGGTATGTCCAATATTTGGCGTAATTGTTACCCTGCCACCGTGAACATTTCCTTCAGATTGATTTTTCTGGAGAAAGACTATGGCAGTTGAGTATTGTACAATACTATCAACTATTGTTTGTGCAAAAGGAGTAGCCGGCTCACCCAAAATGTATAAACTTGTTGTATTCTTATCTTCAATACTCTCAATTGTTTTCAAAAACGCTTGTTGTAACAAGTTCATATTTTCGAAACCGATAAAGTATGTTAATTCATCAAAAACCATTCTGTGAGGGTGATATTGTTCAATAACACCTACAATATCATTCAAATATTCTACTAAATATCCGTCCGGATTTCCTGTTTCGTAAACATCCGTAGGCGGAGTAACCTTAACAACAATCAAATCACCGTTGTTCATGTGCGTTTGAAGGTCAAAGTCAATTGATGCAGCTAATATTGTGAGGTCTTTTGGTCGCATACTCGTAAAGTAAAGGCATGTTTCTTTGTTTTTAATACCTTCAACGGCAAATTGCAATCCAAGAGTGGTTCTACCTGATTTACGGGGACCTATTAACATATAAGTGCCGCCGCGGTAGAATCCTCCCCACGCTTCATCTATAATAGATATGCCTGTTTCTAATAAATTTACTTTTCCTGATGACATTTAATTACTCTTTTATTGTAACACATCAAATTTTGTGCCAATTATTTTTTAACGAAAATTTATGTTAGTTTTTAAATTAATTTGATTAAAGTGTATTATTATGAGAATTAAAGACAAAATATGTTTCAAAACGGACTACTAAGTTTTGTATTTATTTGTTTGAAAATACAAAAACAGCGGTTGCATTTGTAACTATTGTCGGTTCATTAGTAATATAATCATTTCTATCATCATAATAAAGTATTTCTGAAGAATTAAACTTATTATACACAAAATTCTTTCTGTCAATTTTAAACTGCGATAATAATTCAGCCGGAGCAGGTCCCGCGGCAACACCACCGGGTAGATAACCACCGTTAAAATAAGCAACTTGGGAATGAAAATTTTTAGTAAACCGGCTCCCTATTCCATAGATAAAAGAAACACCCCATGGATTTTTACCCAAAACATAATCAATTTGACTATCACTTAATCTTTTATATGTGTTATTTTTTGTCAAATCATTATACAAAATTGATTGAAGTGAGGCACCCAGAAATGCATGAGTAGTTCCCCAAGTATATGCAGTTGCTTCACCAAAAGAACTTTTAGCCGAGGTTTCAGTAAAACCGGTTAGATTGCTTTCTAATAGATAAGTCAATTCAGGTTTAAATTTTGCAACACGGTATTGAGCAAGACTATTGACATCACCCCAACTCCACCAATAGTCAGAACCTGCTTTAACGGCATAACCCGCTGCTTCTTCTAATAGATTGTGGTCTTTTGTGGTGATATACATCTCTATTGTACCTAAGGCTAATTTCCCTAAAAATTTGGAGTCTTGATACATTCCCTCGGGAGTTTTATCCAAATCGGGAGCAGTTTTTCTTAGAGCGAATATTTCGTTTGCTGCTTTTAATAATTTATCTGAAAAATCATTATCGCTAAATCTTTCTCTCCAAATTCTTGACCCTATTGCAAGAGCAGCCGCATAAATTCCTATTAAATTTTTACCCATTCCGGCAAATGCAGGTCTATCAAATTTTAACGGATCATTTTCAGGTAACCTCCAACCAACTGATTGGTCTCTAGTATCTTGAACTTGAATCACTAATTTATTTCTTTCATAATTACATCTAAGTAACCAATCTAAACCAACCCGAGCCTCCTCTAAAATATCCGGTGCACCGTTACTATTTAGATCTGTTTCAAGTTTACTTTTATTAAATTCATACGAAAAAAGTAACAGATAAGTGGTAAAAGCTGTTGTATTCAGAAATTTTGTATAATCCCCGGCATCGTGCCATCCGCCAGTTAAATCGGCTCCCCCTTTTGCGGGGTCACCAATTACAGTGGCACAATCTGATAAATGACACGGTTCATGCAATATGGGGTTTGTTGGTCCGCATCTTTGTACTCTGAAAAATTTTAAAAGTGAATCAACAACTCCCTGGTATATCTCATTCCCTATTCTAATTGTTGTTGATTTATAACTCTCAACATCCAAATAATAAGAACCAGGAGTTGAAACAGATGAAAAATCAATAACATAGGTTTTGGGGAATGTTCCCCAAGCTGGTCCAGAAATATCTAACATACCCTGAAAAACGGTATTATTACTTTTACTTTCTTTCAAATAAAAAGTTTTTCCTGATAATTCTGATTCTGACATTAAAACAGCAGTTTTAGTATCTAAGGTTTTAAATCCCAATTGATTAAATCTGTATAAAAAGCTAATCCTAAACTCCCCTTTTTCAGAGGTATTTACAGGAATAACTTTTGCTTTAGCTTCAGGGAGTGAACTTCTAACGCATGATATTAAAAAGGCAGCTGTAACAACAATCAAAAGTATTTTTATTTTAGACAATTAGCCTTCCCGGTTGATATTTTTTGAATAAGTACCAAATAATTTATCAAAGGCAGGTAAGCTTATAGCAAAACCTTTTTGAGGGTCATTAAAATGGTGTTTCATGTGGTGTTCTTTGATTTTTCGCCACAAATTATTTTTTATAGCAAAATTGTGAATCGCATAATGAGTCATATCATACGCTAAATAACCAAATAAAAATCCGGCAAAAAAGATGTAAGCAGCCGGAATTCCAATTATTTTTTGGAATAATATGAAAAACACACCCGCTAAAGGAAGTGAAACAGAAGGTGGCATCACTAATCTCAGTGGGTCAGACGGATAATCATGATGTACTCCGTGAATTATAAAATGTAATTTTTTGCCGAATTCAGATTTTGGTTCATAATGAAATATAAATCTGTGAATAATATATTCGGTAAAGTGCCAAAATAAATAGCCGCCTGCAAAAAATAATATCAAATCAGAGTAATTCAAATTTTCCGAAATTCCTAAATAGAACATATAACTGATTAAAGGAAGATAAATAATCAAGGGTACAACCGGGTGTACCCTCGAAAAAAATTCTAAAAAATTATTTTCAAATATTCTCGGTGTTTCCTTCTTGTTAGAAACAAACATCTTAGACACTTCAAACTAATCCTTATATTTTTAGTTAAACAATTCGTCAACTTTAACAATTTTAATGTTTTCAGCTTTTATTTTGATTGGATAATTAATAATCTCTTTATCCTCTTCTAAAATAAAATCACTTTTTGGTGAAGAATAAACAATAGGTGAAGATTCATTATTTACTAACGCATTTTTTAGTGCCTCTGCATCAGGTGTAATAAATACTATAACCATATTTTCTGATTGAAAGTTCTTTTTAATGGCATCGTTTACCTCAGCAAGAGAAATTTTTGACATTAAATTTCTGAATGTTTCTATATGCCCGGGAGCGGGAATATTGTAAAATTTATCGTCAATCATATAACCCAATCTTGCATCTTCAGTTGGAGCATAATTAAGAACATAATTCCTCAAGAAAGAACGGGTTGCAGAATAAGTATCATCTGTCATCCCGTTTTTGAGCAATTTTTCAAATTCTCTTATTGCAGCTCTAAAAGCGAAATGTTTTGTTTCATTAGGTACGGGTCTTATCCAGATTTCAAATATTTGGTGTCTTTTAGGCGCATTTGGATTAGGCATTTGGAATCTTCCGCCGTTCGGGAAATTTTCGATGTAACTGTAATCACCGTAATTTAATCCTCTCTCTTCCCTGATAATCTGATAAAGATGTGAGCTTGAATTTCTGTGTTCGCCTAACCATGAGTTAGCTATTGAAAGAGCATACCACTCACGGTTACCTCTCACTAAATCTATCGGGTATCCCATTGAAATTGCTGTTGCGTTAGCTTGCTTTTCAATAATAACTACATTAATCCCTTCAATTTTTTCTGCTTTTATTGCAGGGGGAGTATTTTCTTTACCGGGATTTAATTTTTCTAAAGCATCCGTAATTTTTGATACTTGAGCTTGACTTAAATCACCTGTTATTGCAACCACATAATTTTCACGGTTAAAATATGTGGAGTAGAAATTTTTTACATCTTCTAAAGTGATGCTTTTTAACCCGGAAATTGTTCCCTGCAGAATATGACCGTAAGGAGTACCGTTAAAAATTGTGTTGTAGAGTACTGCTTTACCGAGCTCTTCGTCGCTGGAATAGCGAAGAGTTGTTTCAATATAATTTAAAGCGTCATTTTTTAATCGTGTGAAATCTTCTTCTCTAAAACCGGGTTCGGTAATCTGTTCGTTAAATAATGAAACAAATTCATCAAAATTATCTTTGTGAGTTTTCCCTTCAAATATCGTCATTTCTACCGATGGTCTAGCTGAATAATAAGAAGCCAAGGGGAAAAGTTTTTCAGTCATTGAAGCGAATGTATTTTTAGCGGTGCCTCCTTGCGTTAGCATAGATGCAGTTAAATACGAAAGCCCTTCTTTTCCTTTAGGGTCATCTTGTGATCCAACTTTAAACCAAACTTTTATAGAAATGATCGGATTTTCTTTGTTGATTTTCAAAATAACTTTATCGTTGCTCATTGAATTTCCGTTTGTTGGAATGTGCACTAAAAGTATAAATAGCGCAACTAAAATATTTATTGTTTTCATTTTTTAATTTCCTGTTAATATCAATAGATTTTTTCCGCTTTCAACAAAATATTTGTTAACCGATTTAACAATTTGCTCAGGTGTAATTTTGTCATAATTTGCGAAGTATTCATCTATCACTTTTATATCGCCCGTTAAAGTAATGTATTGCGGTAATATTGAAGCAACACTTTCAGGACTGTCTAATTGCATCAAAAATTGATATTTATCCCTCTTTTTTAATATTTCAAGCATAGATTTATCAATAAGTTCTGTTTTAAAGCGTTCAATAGTTTTTTCAATTTCGGCTTGAACATATTCCATATCTTCAATTTTTTTGACTTGCGTATAAATCATAAAAGGGAAAGGGTCTCTTGAAGATTGTGTACCTGCTTGAATAAAAGTAACTTTTTGTTCTTCAAGTACTAATTTTTTGTAAATATCACTCGTTCTACCAAAAGCAACTTCGGCAAACGGGTCAAGTGCCAAATAATCCGGATTGTTTACATCAAATGCATCGCATTTATAACCAATCATTAAAAGTGGAAGTGTTTTGCCGTCATAAGTCACTTTTGTACTTCTCGGGGCAGTCTGAACCGGTTCAGGGTCAATTTCGGGCTTTACATAACCGGGCTCCCACGGGGAGTAATATTTTTCTATAAAGGCTTTTGCTTTATCTACATCAAAATCACCTGAAATCACCAAAATTACATTTTCAGGTCTGTAATATCTTTTGTAAAAACTAAGGGAGTAATCATACTGGTTCGGCATATCAATTATATCTTTCTCAAAACCAATAGTTGTGTGTTTGTAAGTGTGCTTGTCAAAAGCCATATCCTGAAACGCTTCAAAAGCAACGCTCCAAGGACTTGTTCTTCCCTTACGGTATTCGCCGTAAACTGCACCCGATTCAGTCTGAAATTGCTCCTTAGTGTATCTAAGGTTTCTAAAACGGTCAGATTCAATATCAATTATTGTTTCTAAGTAATCATTTGCAGCAGTTAAGTGATAAACAGTTAAATCGCTGCTTGTGTATGCGTTTGCGTCTGCACCCATACTTGTAACAATACTATCGTAAACATTACCCGGAAATCTTTCAGTACCTCTAAACATCATGTGCTCAAAAAAATGAGCAAATCCTGATTTACCCGGTTCCCATTCATCTCTGCTGCCTGTTCTAACAACAGAGTAATAAGAAATGAGTCCTGAGCCACTGATAGGTATTAGAATAGCTTTGAATCCGTTTTTTAAGGTTACTCTCTCAACCTTGTAAGGAAATACTCCTCCGGTTGCGAAAGTTGCTTGAGATAGTGTCATTGTAGCAATAAAAATTATTAATAGATTTTTTAAATATTTCATATAAATTTACTCTTTTTATATTTTCTTTAAACCAATTCCGGGAAGGTCACTTAATGTAACTTTTCCGTTAATTACTTTTGTTCCTTCAAAAATATCATTTGAAATGAGCAATGCGCCGTCTAAATCTGCCCAATCACATTCCGGACTGATGTGTGACGCTGCCGATATTGCGCAAGATGTTTCTGTCATACATCCCACCATTACCTTCATTCCGAATGCCTTTGCAATTGTAACCATTTTGTTTGCATTTCTCATGCCGCCACACTTCATCAATTTTATATTAATTCCCGAATAAACTCCCTTTGCTCTTATTGCATCTTCAATACCTTGAACAGCTTCATCCCCTATTATCGGGATAGGACTGTTTTCGGTTAACCACGCATTTGAATCAACATCTTCTTTTGGCATAGGTTGTTCTATAAACTCAACATTTCTTTCGGCTAACCAGTGAATCATATCTAAAGCAGCATGTTTATCTTTCCAACCTTGATTAACATCGGTAACTAACGGTTTATCTGTCACAGATCTGATAGTTTCTATCATCTCTTTATCTGTATCTCTGCCCAATTTAACTTTTAATACTTTAAATTCTTCAGCTTCTTTAACTTTTTGCCTAACAACTTCAGGGGTATCAATTCCAATAGTGAAACTTGTAACCGGCGTTTTTGAAGCGTCATAACCCCAAATTTTGTACCAAGGTTGCCCAATAAGTTTTCCGACTAAATCGTGCAGTGCAATGTCAACAGATGCTTTTGCTGCGGTGTTTTTAATATCTAACCCGTCAATATAATCGAGAATTTTTTCAAGTTCGGTAGGATCATTAAATTGTGACAAGTTAACTTTTTTGAGAAAAATATCGACTGATTCTTGCGACTCTCCCAGATAAGGAGGCATAGAGGCTTCACCATACCCTGTAATATCACCATATTTTATTTCAGTAAGCATTACCGGGGTTGTAGTTCTTGAGCTTGTAGCAATTGTAAATACATGCTTCAGGTCAAGTGTGTATGGTCTCCAAGATAATTCTAATTTATTTTTTGTCATATTTAAGTTCTTTAAACTAAAAGCATTTGTAGTTGATAAACCTGCGGTTACAGCTCCACAAGCTAAGCTTGATTTAATAAGAAAGTTTCTTCTGTTCATTTTTCAAATATTCCTTTGAGTAACTTTATTCCCTGATTATCAGGATCAAATCCGAGAACTCTTCTTGCACTCAATAACATATTAAGACGATAACCGTTAAAGTTAGGTTTTGTACTGTCAAAACTGTCGATATATACCATCCCTGCCGAATGAATAAATTCTAAATTACCTGTATAAATACCCACATGTGTTACTCTTTCGGGCTTTGAGCCCGAAGCCTTAAATCCGAAAAACAAAAGATCACCGGCTCGTAATTCAGAAAACCCTTTAGATATATCAATTTTTTTACCGTGCCTTACCTGTTGCGAGGCATCTCTCTCTAATTGAATTCCATTTAAAAAGTAAACCGTTTTCGTGAAACCGCTGCAATCAAATCCTTTAATTGAGGTACCCCCCCAAAGATAAGGCACACCTACAAATAATTTTGCAGTAGCCAAGATACTTTCTTCGGTAGCATCAGTTTTTTCTAACCATGCCGATAATTTTGACGCTTCAGATTTTAAAACAAAGGCTTTTCTTCCGTCAGGATATTTAACGGAGTAATAATCACCCGATTCTCCCGTTAAGTCCAAAATATTTCCGGCAACTATGTCAGAAACAGGTAAAGACTCTTGATTTGCCTCTGAACGGGAAAAGCTAAAAATGGCAGTTACCATAATTTTTTCGTTTTTTGACCATTTTTGAAGTTCTTCAAAATTCATCTGAGCAATTGCAGAGTTATCTATCCACCCTAAATATTTATCGGGGGTTTGAATGTACAACCAATTATCTTTCGATTTTTTGAAAATTTTGACCGGTGTACCTAAAAGGTTTTGAGTTACCAGTTCGGCGGGATGTTCGGGCTTACCGCGCATATTCCCTACCGATAAATTTACAACTCCGTAAATTTTGTTTCCCAAATGTTTTTCGGGAAGCAGGGTCACATCAACGGTTAATCCTTGAAATTTAGTTTTTAAGTCTTTTAAATCGTTGTAACACAGTGTATCACTAAGCTCGCCTGAAATGAGATAATTGTTTTCTGAACCTGAAATTTCAATGTCAAAAATAGCTGTTCTCCTGTCAGGAGCATATTTTAGTTTTAAGGAAGAAATTTCATTTTCGATGCTTTGGAGATTGTTCAACTGAGGAAATACCAATATAGATATTAATAAAAATAATAGGATAAACTTCACTATTTTTCCCTGTAATTTTTTTAGGAACTAAAGTGTAAATTACTTAAAAATCGAAATAAATAAAAGGTTGAAAGTCAGCATATTGAATCTGCATTACCAACCAAATTGTTATTGCGAGTAATATAGCATGAAAGATTAAAGGAAGTTTGAGTAAATTGGTACGAATAGAGTCGATTGCCCTTTTTGGGGAAAAAACAAGAATAACACCCAATATTAAGAAAATTGTTACACCGGGGTAACCCTCATAAAATTGCCCAAAAATTTCAGGTTTAAAGAATGAGAATATCTGTTTAAAGACATTAAATGCGTTTTCCATACTCTTTGCACTGAAAAATACCCATCCTATTAAAACTAAATGGAATGTGATAAATATTTGCAAAAATTTATGTAATGGAGTATTTGTAAGTTTGATTGCGTCGGTAAATCTTTTTCTGATTTTTTTTGTTAATAGCCCAAACGACATATAAAAACCGTGCAGAATTCCCCAGAAAATAAACGGTATTGAAGCCCCGTGCCACATACCACATATAGTAAATGTAATTAATATTGCAAGTGCGGTTCCGTAATTACCGAGACCTCTTAACCCCATTTGAAGCGGAGTAAATAGATAATCTAATAACCATCTTGAAAACGATATATGCCACCTTCTCCAAAAATCAGCAACGCTTGAAGCTATATAAGGATAATTAAAATTGTTCATCAAATTGTAGCCAACCAACAAAGCAACACCAATTGCTAAATCCGTGTATCCGGAAAAGTCACAAAAAATTTGAATAGCATATCCGTAAACCGCAATTAAATTCTCAGTACCTGTGTATTTGAGTGGCTCGTCAAATACTCTTGCGATAAAACTTTGTGAAATATAATCTGCAATAATACTCTTCTTAACCAGTCCGGAAATTATAAAAAGCGACCCCAAACTAACATCTTCTTTTGAAGGTGTTTTGCCCTCTCTAACTTGAGGTAAAAACTCGGTTGCCCTATCTATCGGACCTGCAATTATATTTCCGAAAAATGTTATATAAAGCAAGTATTCATCAAATCTATAAACAGGTTCTAAAGATTCATAGTAAATATCAAATACATAACTGAGTGCTTTGAATATGTAAAACGATATACCTAAAGGTAATAAAATATTAAACGCATCAATTTGAGTACCCTGAACATCGTTATATAAAGTTATAAAGAAGTTAGTGTACTTGAAGTAACCCAACAACCCGATATTTACAATCAGATTTAACACAAGAATGAGTTTTTTTACACTCTGACTCCCATTCTTGAAAATAAAATACCCTGCTAAAAAATTTACTACTGCCACTAACAGCAGTAATGCCAACATTTCTCCCCCGCTCTTATAATAAAAGAAGAGTGAAAACGCAAGTAAGAGATATAGTTTGGGTTTTGATTTACTGAGGGAAACAAAATTAAAAAGGAACAAAAACCCCATAAAAATAAAAAAGAAGGTAATTGTTCCAAAAAGTAATGGATCTTTTGGATCGTACTTTAAAATTTCAAGAATTTTTGAAAAATCGATTGAAGGTATCAAAGCGTCTATTAAATTATTTATTGATTAATTTTTGAATCTACTAATTTTTGAAGGTCACCAATGTTTTTGCATTTTAGAACTTCTATTCCTTTAAATTTTACACCATATTCTTTTTCAATAGCAACAATAACATTAACATGATTCAACGAATCCCAACCCGGTACCGTGTTTGCCTTAGTCTCGTCTTGAATATCAAAATCATCAAGTTCTAATTGTTTTAATATAGTATTTTTAAATCTTTCCGAAATCATTTTAGCTCCTGATTAGTGCGAAGAGAAATTTTTCATCTCTGTAATTCTTTCTTTGTTTGCTTTTCTGCTCGGTTTACCGGCTGAACTTTTAATCAACCATCTTGAAGGTACAATATAAACATTTTTTATTGTAATATCATGTTCATTACCTATTCTCTTTATATCCTGAGAAAGTTTTTTCTTCTCTTGTTCTGTTTCAATATTAGACTCGGCAACAACACTAACGGCTTCAGTTCCCTGTTCTGTATCATCTTCACCAAAAGCGATAACTCTTCCGGGAAGAACTCCGTCAACTTTTCCGACAATATCTTCAACATCTTCAGGATAAATATTTTTCCCGGCTACAATAATAATATCTTTTTTTCTTCCGATAACAAATAATTCTTCACCGATCATAAAACCGAAATCACCACTATAGAACCACTCACCTATTAAAACTTCTGCGGTCTTTTCCGGATAATTTCTATAACCGTCAAACATTGAAACCGAAGTAATGGCAATTTCACCTATTGCACCGTTTTCAACTTCATTTCTCTTTTCGTCAACAATTTTAACTTGACAACCTTCAATTATTTTCCCTGATGATACGCAAACTCTGCTTGCTTTACCTTCAATAGCAGGAATAACTTTACCGGCTGCCAAAGATTCACGGTCGGCATTGTAAGTGAAAATGTTTTTACCCGGCTCAGTTTGGGTTACACCGTAAGTAGTTTCAGCCATTGCATAACAAGCCGATAAAGCCAATTCACTAAAATCGTACTCTGCAAACTTTTCCAAGAAACGGGTATGGCTCTCGTGTCTAACGGGCTCACTACAATTTATTACTAATCTGAGAGTTTTGAGATTAATCCCTTCCATATCCTCTTCATTTATTCTGTCTGCCATAAAATTATATGCAAAGTTAGGCAGCCAAGAAAGAGTGGCTTTTTCGGCACTAATTGCTTCTAATAGCAACGATGGTGCAAGCACCCACTCAAACGGATCTATTTGTATTGAGGTTATACCGAACGCAAGAGGCAAATGATATGCGGCTATTAATCCCATGTCATGATAAAGCGGAAGCCAGCTCGCAACTTTATCCTCAAGACTGAAGTTTATAGATTCGCCGTAATATTTTACATGTCTTAATACAGCCTGTTGAGAGAGTAATACAGGCTTTTGCAAACCGGTTGTACCCGAAGAATGTTGAAGCAAAAAAGGCTCATGAGGTTCAATTTTTGACCTTATTTCGTCTAATTCTTTCTGAGTTTCATCGTCAACTTCATTTTCATATTCCCATGTGAGAGGAAAAAGAAGCCCTTTAATTGTGGATTCTTCAGTTTGTACCAAAGGTCCAACAATCGGTTCTAATTCTTCCTCGGTCAAAATCCAATCTAAACCGGAGCGCTGCGACATTCCAAGAATACCCTGTCTAAATTTATCGGGATGTAATCTCGGGTTAGGGTACGCAAGCACGGCAGGTATAGCTCCAATTCCCGCAATACCCATGTATAACGGATAAAAGAGGTGATTATGCCTTATAATTATTGCACAAACATGATCTCTTTTAATTCCCTTTTTTAGTAGTAAAGCAGAAAATTTGTTTGCTTGTTGAAGAATCTGTTTAAACGACCAACGGACAGGCTGTTCGCCTGCCCGCCAGTGCACAATAGCATCTTTTTCAGGGTAGAGTGAAGCGTTTCTACTCCACTGTTCCCAAACGGTTTTTTGAATTTCGAAATTTGACATTAAAAATTAATTTTTCTTATAAAAATTTATTAAAGCATCTGAAAGTAATTGGGCAACTTTTTTAGATCCCTCAGCAGTATAGTGAGTATAATCTTTTGCTGCTAATTGAGGAGATGCGTTAACCCAAGTATCCATTGAGTTTTCTCCGCCCATGGCTTCAAAAAGATTCCAGAAAGCAACATTTGTTTTGGAAGCAACATTTTTCAATGCATCTATACACGGAATTAAATTAGCATGTGTTACAAATTTATTTCCTTTTTTCTGAGATCTATCACCTAAACCGACAATTAAAATAGAAGTATTAGGGAAAGCTGCTTTGAGGTGATCAACAACCTTTATCATTTCTTTTTCGTACCATCCAAAATCTTTAACTTTATCGAGTACATTTAAACCGAAGTGGATGATTAAAAGATCATAATTTTGAATCTTTTGAAATCCTTTCAGTTGATCTTGAGAAATTCTTAAAATTCCCCTTCCGTCATCGCCTCTCAACGGGAAATTATCAACATAAACCCCGTTACCTTGTTCCAAAGAAACACCAAAGAATAGACCTTGATCGTTTTGAGTAGCACTAAATTTGAATTTTTTAGCTTCTTTTGATGAGGTAAGAGTAAGTTCCTTAACTCCTGAACCTGTAACTAAATTACCTGTTTGTGATGCACCGCCGTCAAATGAATAGTTTATAGATGAAGCTTTAGTAACATCTCCGTAAAATACTCTTGCAGTTGTAAAGGATCTAACAGTTTTATATTTCCAAGTTGTTTCGTACTCAGCCCAACTGCCTGATTTAGGAATAAATACCGAACCGGTAATTCCGACAGGATTTTTAGGAGTACCTGAAGTAACTGACTGTGAATTCCAATCACTCGAAAAAGTCATCTTAATGCTTGCTCTAAAGTTTGCATCTTGCGATGTAATAGATTGAAAACCAACTCCGATACCTCCAAACATTGATTGAAGTGCTTCTCTAAAGTCGGCGGTTATATTATCGCCCTCAATTGCAGAGTCACCCCAATACGCAATTCTAACTTTTTGATTCTTAGAGTTTTTTAGAGCAGTTACAATCTTTTTTAATTGCGCCGTATTTCCAGAAATCGGAACTTCTTTTGTTTGAGGAGAAGTTTCTGTATTATACGAGGCAAGTTCGTTTATTTTATTTATTGTAAACTCTGAGGGGATGGCATCTTTAACGGATGTTGTAAAAATTCCGAATATTGATGCTGAATTTGTTTTATAAACTTCTTTAATATTGTGCGAGTCGTCGCTAATTGGGTCTGACTTGATATCTTCAATAAAATCAACTTTTTTAGTCTCGAACGGACCTACTTTTATTCCCTCGGGAATGTATGATAATATGCTAAGTAAAATTAGAGTTGAAAATAATAACAGAAAAGGTTGAAACACCTTAAGTTTTTGCATCAGGATACTCCTTCGATTTTGGTTGTTTATTAAGGGGATATCAAATATAGAAAAAAACAATTACAATATAACAATTGAACTGTATAATTCATAAATTTGATTTAAAGTATTTAACTAATTTGAGGAAAATTTGTTCCAGATTAAGATTTTTTTTCTTTTAAGTATAATTTTTCTGTTCTTTCCGGAAAATATTCATTCACAAAAGTACAAAGTATTTCACGGATTTATAACAGAAGAAATTGAGTTAGGCTTAGCCCCTTATGTTAAACGGGTTATTGCCGAAGCAGAAGCTGCCAACGCCGATGTTATTATTTTTGAGATTAATACTTTCGGAGGTAGAGTAGATGCCGCTACTCAAATAAAAGACGCTATCCTAGATTCAAAAATAGAAACAATCGCTTTTGTAAATAAACGGGCGGTTTCGGCGGGTGCATTAATTACGATATCGTGCAAGAATGTAGCTATGGCTCCCGGTAGTGTGATAGGTGCGGCAACAGTTGTTGACCAGTCAGGTGCAAAAGGCTCTGAAAAATACCAATCTTATATGCGCTCTGAAATGCGCTCAACTGCTGAAAGAAACGGTAGAAATGTGTTAGTTGCTGAAGCTATGGTTGATGAAAGAATTGAGATTCCGGGATTGGTTGATAGTTCTCAATTGGTATCGCTCACTTCTGAACAAGCAATTAAATATGGTATTTCTGACACAATAGTTAATTCTGTTGATGAAGCATTAAAAGCATTTGGTTACAAAGATTATGAAATTGTAGAAACCAAAGTTTCATGGGCTGAAAATGTTGTAAGATTTTTAAATAATCCAATTATCGCTTCTCTTTTGATAACTTTGGGATTAGTTGGATTGTTCACCGAAATTAAATCGCCGGGTTGGGGTATTGCCGGAACCGTAGGTATAATTGCACTCACTCTCTTCTTTGGTTCGTCAATCATTCTTCAATTAGCTTCTTGGTTAGAAGTTATTTTGTTTGTTGCTGGATTAGTTTTGATTCTGGTTGAAATTTTCGTTGTTCCCGGTTTTGGAATTCCCGGTATTTCGGGTATTGCATTAATGGTAATAGCACTCTTTCTCTCTTTATTTGATGCAAGAGGTTTTGTTGATTGGGGAGTTATTCAAAGAGCTCTGATTCAGTTTGCTGCCTCTATTCTCGGTGCTGCTATTCTTTTTTCTTTAATATACAGGTATCTTCCTAAATCTAAGGCATTTCAAACTTTCGTTTTACCTCAGCAATTTCTAAGGTCAGAGGGGTATTTTTCTAACAACGATAATACTTTACTTTTAAATCAATCCGGAATTGCTTTCACCGATCTAAGACCTGCGGGTACTGCTAAAATCTCGGGAACCCGTTACGATGTGGTTTCAACAGGTGATTACATTGAAAGAGGCAGTCAAGTAAAGGTCGTAAAGATTGAAGGTGTTAAAATCTTTGTCGAAAAAATAGCTTAATTTTACTTTTGGGGATCACTGAAGGGTGATTCCCAAATTCTTTCTCCCCTTCATTGAATTCTTTTTAAAATTTCTGTGTTAAATGAATAATTCAAAAAATTCAAACATTAAATAGGAATTACTTGAAAAAATTTTTCTCCTATAGTTTACTCACTTTAGTAATTATATTTTCTTTGCTTATGCTTTCATGTGCGTCATCAAACTTAGTTATCGGTGAACCCGCCGGCTACACACAAAACCCCGATTTAGAAACAGTTAATAAATCTGAAACTTGGCAAGGTACTCCTTTAGATTCAGACGGTAATTTCCGAAACATTTACGAACCCTTTGTTTCAAATTTGATAGATTTCTTAAGATGGCAAGCTTCTACAAATCCTCAAAAAGCCGAGAAAAAAGCTGATACTACGCGGCTAAATGTAGTTTACGATTTATCAGTTCTGGATAATGAAGAAGATAAAATCATCTGGCTTGGTCACGCAACTTTCTACATATACTTAAACGGTGTGGGAATTCTTTTAGATCCGGTACTAATTGATAATTTTTTCTTGAAAAGAAATTCAAAACTACCTTTCGGAATTGATGACATTAAAAAAGTTGATTATATTTTGGTTTCCCACGATCACCGCGACCACTGTGATGAGAGTACATTAAAAATTTTGGCTACTAAATTTCCGCAAGCTCAATTTTTGGCGGGTTTAGAAACAGATAAATTAATCAAAGAATGGGTGAAAAAATCTGAAGTTCAGGGTGCCGGTTGGTATCAAAAATTTAAAACTAACTCAAATATTGAAATTGTTTTTGTTCCTGCACGCCATTGGTCAAAAAGAGGTCCGTTTGATGAAAATCAGCGATTATGGGGCGGTTTCTACATTAAATCTCCCGATCAAACCATTTACTTTATGGGTGATAGCGGTAATAGTAAACACTTTGAAGATATTGCAAATATTTTGGGTTCTCCTGATTACTGCATTATGGGAGTAGGTGCTTACAAACCGGAGTGGTTTATGAAAAGAGCACACATTAGCCCCCTTGACGCTATTGATGCATTTAATGTAATGGGAGGCAAATATTTTATTCCAATGCATTTTGGTACATTTGACCTCTCTGACGAACCCTTACTTGAACCACTCAGAGTATTAGAGCAAAATAGTAATAAAATTAAAGGTAAACTTATATCAAGTCCTTTAGGTACTAATTTGATTCAAAATTAGATATCGTCAAATAATGATGCTTGGCTCTCTCCCGTTTTTTTATTTTCCGGCGGTTTAATATCCTTTAATACGCTGTTTCTTTCCCAAAATATTCCGTTTGTGAAGCCTTGAATATTTTTATTGTTTTCAGCTAAATCTAATCGCTTTAAAGAAATAGCTGCAAATCTTTCGTCAAGTTCAATACCAAAATAGTTCCTTCCTAATTTTTTAGAGGTAACACATGTTGTTCCTGAACCCAAGAAAGGGTCAAAAACAATTTCTCCCTCACGAGATGAAGCAAGAATTAATTTGGCAATTAATTTTTCGGGTTTTTGAGTAGGGTGTTCAGTGTTTTCAGGCATTGACCAAAAAGGAACCGAAATATCAGACCAAAAATTTGACGGATGAGTAACTCTAACATTCCCGTTTTCGGTGACTACCCAGTCTTTTGGTTCGCCTTTGTCATTTTTATACGGAGCAATAACCTTCCTGTGAATTTTAACAGCCTCTAAATTGAAGTAATAATCAGTCGATTTTGTAAAATACCAAATATCTTCGATACAATTTTTCCAATTTGATTTTGCGCCCCTTCCCTTCTCTCTCTCCCATGTTATTCTATTTTGAGGGATAAAATATTTTTTTGCAACATTATATATTAAAGGCGAAGTTTTCCAATCGCAGCATATATAAATACTACCTGT